>JAJZZP010000175.1 GCA_021797515.1 Bacillota bacterium
GCCTCAGGCCCACCAGATTCCGAATTACTTCGGACACCCTGCCGTTATTGGCTACCCCACTTGAACGAGGAAACTAGCAGGGACTAGACTTTCACTAGCAAGAGAAGCGACCTGCCGGTCGCACGCATTTCTCGCGGCCCAGTCCGCGAGGACCGTCGAGTCGGTTGCGCCGGCGGCCAAGCGATCCTGCATCGCTCGGCCAGACACTCCGAGCACATCCGTCGCCACAGACGCCAATTGGATGTGGGCCCCTTCGAAGACCTTTGGGATCCGATTGACCTCGCGCGAGCGTTCTGCAACCCAGGTCGCGTCTTTGCTGTTGGTCTTATGTCCGGGCACATTCTTCATGTGCGCCGGGTTGACGACCATGGCCGTGACACTGCCTTCGAGAAAATTGTAGACCGGCTTCCAATAGGATCCGGTCGCTTCCCCATTGCCACGTGAGTTACGTGGTGCTCCGTGAGCCAGGTCTGGAGTGCCAACAGAGCAGGGGCGGTGGTATCAAAGGTCTGCGTCGTGAATGTGGCATGCCCCCGGCTATCGGTGTGGCACACACCCGCGACCACGCTGCGCTTATGTAAATCCAGGCCGACACAATGCGGATACAGCACTTCCATTGGAGATTCCATCCTTTCTGCGCCCGTACTCGGCGGCGCAAGCCACCGGGTCCCATGGGCTGGGGATGGCATAATTCGATTCTGCCTCACGTGCTCATCCGACGGTGGCGACACTCACAGGTCCCCGAGGCACACACCACAAACTGTTCCTCGCATTCGCAATCGCACAGAGAATTCCGTAGGGGGACAGGGTGCTGCGGTCAGTATAGATCGGAGCAGGAGTCAGAGAAACCCCATTTTCATGCTCGCGGGTGCCGGGCGCAGCGCGGCATGCGGAACTGTTCCGAAAATTACTGTTGTTGAAATGCCGGGTATGGTGTTGCACGGAAAACACCCAGGCAGGATGTCCGGCTCGGCAGCGTCCTAACCGACGTTCAAGAAGCGCAGCACCTCGTACCAGGCATCCTTAGCGGCGTAAGGGTGGTACATCGGCCGTGTGTCATTGAAAAAGGCGTGCTGAGCATTTCCGTACACCTTGTATGTGAAGGGCTTGTCTGCCTCGTCCATGGCCCGCTGAAAGGCGGGGACCAAGTCGGTGATGCGCCGGTCCTTGCCTCCGTATAGTGCCAGAACTTCGGCACGGATCTGGGACACTCTGTCCAACGGTGGGTTCTCACCGTAAAAAATCACCGACTTCCAGAGATCCGGCGAAAGCGTCGCCAAGTTTGCAGACAGTCCACCCCCAAAGCAGAAGCCGAGACTGGCGATGCGCTGGGCGTCAACCTCGGGACGCTTTTTGAGATAGTCGACTGCGCCCACCAGTTCCTCGGCGAACGTCTGGCGGGTTTCCGACGACATGACTTGCATCAGGGCCTTGAGGGCGATTTGCTCTTCGGGTGTCCGATCTTTCAGCGCGTCGGCCATCTTGGCCGGATCCCGCTGGATTTCTGGTGAAGCCTGTCGCAAGAACATCATGCCCGCCATGATATTGTCGGGCTTCATTGCCTCTTTGTACTGGTCGGTGTACATGTCCGGCGCAAGCGCCACGAACCCCTGCGCCGCAAACCGCTGGGCGACGTCGCGGATGTGGCCGTCAACGCCCCAGATTTCCATCAGTACGATGATCGCCGGGTGTGGTCCAATGCCGTCCGGCCGCACTAGGTAGCCATCGATCTGACGACCGTGGCCGACAAACGTTATGTTTTCCTCGCGCATCTTGATATCACCCTTCTTCTAGTAGAAATTGGAACACTTTAACCATCGTAATGCTACAGTTACTTAAAAACAAGACGCCGATTTGACTCATAAAAAAGTACTCCGAATACCTTCGTTGCCTCATAAAAAAACATACATCGACAGAACGCTCCTAACCTAGGGACTACCATTTTAGGATATAACTGTATCGGCGGTGAAGAGGACACAAAGACGTAGGATCCGAGGGATTTTTCGGGTAAGAATTCGGTCCGTTTTTCGCTATCTTTTTATCGATTGTATACTAGTGGTATACAATCGATGGTTTTGCTCAAAAAAATACGCCAAAAGAACACCCGACTCAGACCTCCTCGGGCGGGACTAAGCCGATCTCCCACTGGTGATAGCCCGATGTGTGGTGCCCTCGCCGCCCTACGTTCCGTAGGGGTGGGGATGAGCTCCTAAACACGCCATAATCAGTCGCTCCGGTAAGCGATCTGCGCTGCGCCTGCAGTTTCGGTGCGGCCGCCGCATACCCATCTGCCCCATCCGTTCGTCAGGTGCTTGCGGGCTCCCCTCGCCGCTGCAACACGTCCAAGATCGTCTCGTGGGTCAAATCCGGAACTTTTTCCAGAAAGCCATAGACGGGATGCCCTTGGGCAGTCAAACTGACGCCCACCACCGCCGGATCTTGGTCGGTGCCGCGCCCCCGTTTGCTGGGTCGATGGTTGACGCCGCCAAAAATGGGCATCATCGAGCTCAATGATACCCCCTAATTTGTATCGCCCATTGCGCTCGTCCATCGCCTGTTGAATTTTGTGGTGCATCAGCCACGCGGTGTGGTACGCGACTCCCAGTTCGCGAGCGAGGGTCAGCGCGGCGACGCCGTGCTTGTCGATCGCCACCAGATAGATGGCCAAAAACCATGCCGGCAACGGTACTTTGGGTCGGTGGAACACGGCCCCCTCGGTCACACTGGTTTGCCGACGGCATTGTTTACACTCTACAGATCAATGCCGGGGCGATCCTGGCGATGAATCGTCCACGCCTCTCGATGGTCGCAGATCGGGCACACAAATCCATCCGGCCAGCGCTGATTTACTAAGAATGTATGACGCGCTTCTACGGTACTGAACCTCTTCTGCCATTCTATTAAAGGTCACGGGCTCCGAGTGCCTTCTCTCCATTTACCCCCTATTTTAATGCTATTTTACCATACTGTCCTCCACTGGGAATTTTTTCGGATCTATATGCCTAAGTAGGATTTTTTTGTTTACAGTGGATTATCCACATCGTAGAATAA
The DNA here is from genome assembly GCA_021797515.1 of Bacillota bacterium. Lineage (GTDB taxonomy): Bacteria > Bacillota > Sulfobacillia > Sulfobacillales > Sulfobacillaceae > Sulfobacillus_C. The sequence goes on from JAJZZP010000175.1 coordinate 3,052, forward strand.
AATAGAAGGAGTGTGCGATATGGGACAGCCAACCGATCGACATAAGGCCGACAACGTGATGATCGGCATCCGCGCCCGCCGGGACTGGATTACCCGTCTCGACGAAGCAGCAGAATCTGCCGGGGAGAGCCGGATGGCCTACGTCCGTCGGGCCGTGGAAGAGCGGATGGGCACAGGAAGGGCGCCAAACCACCGGGGAGTAGAGGACGCCCTTTCTTCCCTGTAGTGCCCTTTATTTCGCGTTTCACCCCACCCTGCTTTGGGCAGGATCTTACCGGTTGTCTGGCGAATGAATCAAAGAAGAATCCCAGATAAGGAGAGCCGTCATGGATCCCGAACTCAAAGCCTATTTGGAGGGCATGCGTCAAGAGTTGACCCAGCAAATCACCGAATCTCGTCAGCACGCCGAGCGGTTGAATCAGGAAACGCGCAAGGACTTGATAGCCCATGCGGAGCAACTGAATCGGGAGACCCGCGTCCTAATTGAAGATGCACGGCACGAGATCCAACTGGTGGCCGAAGGCGTCACCACCCTTCGTGACCAACTGGGTCGCATCCTCACCGACCACGAGGAACGCATTACACGCCTGGAACGGCGTGTCCCCTGAGCGATGCCCAACCGCCCCAAAAGACCCCTACGCGGTCGAACTGCGGGAAGTCGCGTCCGGGCGTGGGAAAGGCCGGATTGCGCGGTATGGTCTGGACACCGGCAAGCGCCACGAATTGACGCAGACGAAGGCGGGCCTGTACGCGGCGATGCAACAATATTTGGCCGTCCGACGGGCCTTGGGTTTCAAGCTTCGCCAACACGAGGGGTTATTACGAGACTTTGCTCAATTTATGGGAGGGGTAGGCGGTCTGGGGCGCGGGGAGCATCAAGCGGACGACACCACCGCGTTAACGGTTGGCGGGGTCGTTGACAATGAGCGAAGAAACCGGTTCTTGTCGCCCAGTCGGCATCCCAGAACTGCTGGAGCCAGCGTTGGCGCGCCAGGGGTTCCGACGGCCAAAACTGTCGGGGAACCCTAACGGGAGGACCTGCCCACTTTACCTGAAGACAAAATAGCGGGGTATTCACAGTAATGCCCGCAGCCTTAGCCGATCACAGGGACTTGCATGGCAGCCATTTTAGCCACGCGCCTCCTGAGCGCCGCGATGGCGCTGTCGCTGGGTCACGGCGGCCAGACCCTAATGCAGGAGGTGATTGGCCTGGCCATGTGCGTATTCCGACCAACTTGACCACCGATTCCAGTAATTACTGACCACTCAGTCCGATAAATCCTGACCACTTTTACATTCCCGTACTCGTTGGTTCAGTTATAGCGGAATCGGACGCGGTGGGCAAGATCTTGCGCATCGACTCCCCGTGAATGGGTACCTGATAGGCATGGTGGATCACCCGGTCAAGCACCGCGTCGGCCACGGTCGGATCGGGAAACCATTCATGCCAGCGATCCGTCGGCACTTGACTGGCAATGGCCGTCGCGCGCACTTGATAGCGATCATCGAGAATTTCCGGGAGGTCGCGACTTTCCTCGGTCGTGTGCGACCGGCAGGTCGCTTCTCTCTGGTGGTCGACCCGGGACATTTTATGTCCCGACCTGGCGAAGGCGCCCCGCAGCGACCTGTTAGAGCGCGCACGGGAAAGTCTCGGATTCCTGCGTACGAGCTACCAAGGGTGGTGGTGTCTCCAATCGACCTAAAAAGACTCGGGGAAGGAATGATCTGCCCTCAGATCCGCAAAAGTGCTCGAATTCTTCCGCCATAGGGAATATCTTGCGATTGGTGTCGAGAAGCTTGCGCGATTATGGCTCTCCTTACAGGACCCCCGTCCGGCGGACCCGGATGCTCAGATGTCTCGGCTCCGGGTTGAGGAGTTTCTGCACCAACAACGTCATCCCTATTTCCATGACCACATTCCTCCTGGACGCTCGGAGGGGGTTGCATCCAGATTGTTATGATGCCATAATCAAAGAACCTACGAGTGGTAATTTTTGGTACCCGCTACCCACATCATGCCATCAGAACTTCTGTTTGTCATCCCCCAAAACAGGGTCGAATCTTACGAAATTCTTCAAAGTTGAGGTAGGTTAATATTCCAACTCTTTTTAGCGCACGCCAGCTAGAACCGGGTCCAATTTTGCGTTATCCGCCAAAATTGAATTATACCATGTTATCAGTGATCATCATAGATTGACAGCAAGCAACTTAAATCTCCTCAGACCCGTAGTTTCTACCAGTAAACTCGAACTTGTTGCCCGCGTGTGGTGGATTTTTACGGAATTACAAAGACTCACAGGGGAACAAGAGGTGTGCCGAAGGCGGTCTCGCGCCCCCTCTTATTTAGGCGCATAAACGTAGTGATCTTCGGCAGGATTTTGACTGTGCCTACCGAAGTTCTTTTCTACCTGATAAAATGTCTTAAGAGAAGGAGAGTTCTCGCGATGTTTGGACAATGGACCGAGGGCGATACCGCACAATGGACTATTTGTGCTGCAGGCGTAGATGCTCTTTATACGGAATGGGTTGCTCAGGCAGTAGATCTGGCTCAACAGGAATCGGCCATCCTGACCACGCTTCCTCCCGGCACTGAGGTCTCCATATGGTTGCACGATCACCTCGAACAGCATCGTGGCGCCTTTTGCGGTTCTCCAAGCGATCCTGCAGTGCGGGAGGCGGCGCGACGGGTGGGGTTTGCCCACATTACGGCCCATGTGCTACCCTCATGGTATATCAGCCTCTATAACTTAATGTTTGCCGCTTACCATGCGTTGGAATCCGGCCCAACACCCCCGCAGTTCCCGTCGCTAGCAATCCTCCGACGGCGATGGTTGGCCGACATGGAGGTCACCCTCGACACCTACGCGGTTGCGGTTACGACTCAAGTGACTGATTTAAGCAACCTGGCGCTCACCGATCCTTTGACCGGGTTATTCAATCGCCGAGGTTTTTGGCAACGTGTGACGTACGATATTGATCACGGAGTCCACCACGCGGCGTTTCTGTTATTAGACCTCGACCATTTCAAAGCGGTCAACGATCAGCATGGGCATCCTGCCGGTGATGAGGTCCTCAAACAATTAGCGGCCCTAGAGCAAGCCTCTGCGAGGTCCAGCGATGCCCTGGCACGACTCGGCGGGGATGAATTTGCCTGGTGGGTAATCGGCATTACGGATGCAGGAGCACTTCACCAGCGTCTGAAGGGGATCTCGGACGACCTTCGACACCACCAAGGGCCGACTTTTTCCGTCGGTGCGGCATGGTATCCCGAAAGCGGATGCGATGTCGCACAGTTATATCAACGTGCGGACGAGGCGTTGTATCAGGCGAAACGCGGAGGCCGAGAGTGCTTGACCATTGCGGGACAAAGCCAGATCTACCGATTGTAGGTCCCGCAGGCCTTACTCACGCTCGTCGAAATCGGGCACAACGGCAGTAGGATGGGTCCAGAACGACGAGCGACATATCGTTTTGGTCAAAACGGCACCATTCCCGGACAACCCGGCATGCATTGCTGGGGTCAGTGGTGACACGACGCGCAGGCTCATGGGTCAGCCTTGTCTGTTCATGTTTTGAGTGGATACCCATGGCTTGAGCAATGGGGAGGAGGATGTCCACAGTTCCCCACCGAGTTAGCCATCGGGGAGCTTTTTTAAAACCCACATTTGGCTCCAAATTTTTCCATCCCTTGATCCGGGGTGCGAAACTCAAGTACCTTTTACGCCACTGAAACAAAAACGGAAGCGTCATAGCCATGGGCGGCGTATGTTTGGCATTTTGCCTCCACAAGAAAATCGAGCACGGCCTCAGACATGGTATCACCTGGATAAAATTTGCTATCGACCTTCTGACTCTTGTGTGCACGAGAGGGAACCCAACCACCCAAGAGTGCACTGAGGCTTAATGCTCTTTCGCCTTTTGCCTCCGCAACTGCATTAGCGAAAGCCCAACGTTGTGAGATTGCCTTCACAGATTGCACCCGTGGCCCGTTCGATACATATTAGGGGGGCTTTAGTTACCGAAATCTGGAATCGTATTGATTCCAGCAAATGGACTTGGAAGCATTTCTTCTGACATTGGTCAATTCAGCTCCTCGATTGCTTGGAAAAATTCCTGCTCCATGAATGACGGACAGCTTTCTGTTTCGGTGGAGGTACCACCCGTCAAGTGTCGAGAGGGTTCGAGGGTGGGACCGGGATCCGATAGCACGAAGGCATCGAGAGAGAAGATCAGCACTGCCTACACCTCTTACTCGCCTGAAATAAAGAGACACCATCGCCCTAACCCATAAGCCTCCTTGCGTGTCACTATGGGACTCTCGGTGTCGTTATCCCGTGGAATGCCCTATTGTTAGGTTTTAGGGTTTATTTGTCTGGAATACCCCGGCTTTGTCTCATATTGAGTGGCACCCAGGATATAAGGCGCAGCGATCGATTAAAAATCCCAGCATCAAGGAAAACAATCGCTGACTGGGAGACACGTGGCATCTATCCACGGTGCCGCCTCCAAAACCTACCCACCGACTTCTTGGCCGACCGTCGTACATCGTGAAAACTAACTGCATTATCACCGGTTGGTACTACCACAGCGAGGGTCCGCGTTCGGCTAGTGGAGAAAGACGGAAAAATTGGCTGCCGTGTCGTCCATTCGCCAATACTTTAAGTAACAGCAAATCCCGGATTGACCCATACGGGGTCCCAATCGGCCCTCGCAAGGGGCCGAATGGCCCACACAGTTGAACCCACTTTGGACCCTCGGGGCCCCTTCAGGCCAGGAGTTTGGTCTTCAGTATGGGCCGATAGGTCATGGGGGCGACGGGTCGATGGATCCTAGAATCGGTGAACATTTATCGTTATCCTTTGCGTGTTTGTTATTCCTAATTACTAAATTCGGCAGAACCGGGCTACCCGGCGCGAAGGGAAACCCACTCCATGAGGGTGGGTTTGATAGACGTGACGTTGGGGCTACGGCTCAGGTGTCGACGAGTCCGGGGAAACTCGGATTGGTGCTCAGCGAAACGCCGATCTCTTCGTACATTCGCAGGGACAGTGTGCCTGCCGAGGAGAAAAGAGGGATGGAGTGGGAGTAACGCAAAACGGGACTTCGCCCGTCTTTGGTCGCCGCACTGCGGTGCAAAAACTCGGAGGGATTAGTCTGGGAGCGGCCCTGTTGTTGCTCGCGGCACGCGGCAAGCGTGTCTACGCAGTAGCAGCCACGGTGCGCCACCAATGGGGCGGGGAGAAGGCCCAACGGGACTATTATCGGACCAAACCACGCTGGGCTAGTTGGATGGTACCCCAATTAAATGTGCGAGACGGCTGGTCGGAACCGACGGCCTGGATGGCTACGATTGAGAATTTGCATCACCTGCCGTATATTCATGACAATTTTAACCGATTGTTACCCGTAACCAAATTAGCGCACCACTGGGTTATGGTGATTGATTTGCGCAAGTGCATCGGCTGTCAGGCCTGCGTGGTGGCATGCAAAAGCGAAAACAACGTGCCCGTGGGCGTTTATCGCACCTGGGTTCAGGTCGTCGAAACAGGGGAGATGGTTCCGAATCCTGCGGGCTCGGTGGTGACGGATCAGGGGCGGTTCGAGCCGAACGTCAAGCGCTTCAGCCTGCCCCGGCTCTGTAATCACTGTGACAGTCCACCGTGTGTAGAAGTCTGCCCCGTCAAGGCGACGTTCAAGCGAGAGGACGGGCTGGTACTGATCGACTATCCCAAATGTCTTGGTTGTGGCTATTGCATTAATGCTTGTCCATATGATGCTCGGTTTTTTAACCCGGTCCAGCAAACGGCAGACAAGTGCACTTTTTGTGTCCAACGTTTGGATCGGGGCTTGTTGCCTGCGTGTGTCACGTCATGCGTGGGGCGAGCCCGTATTTTTGGCGACCTCAACGACCCCCATAGCGCAGTGGCTCAGTTGATCGTCCAGCATCCCACCGCCCATTTAAAAAGCACGATGGGCACCAAACCGCAAGTCTATTACATCGGTCTAGACGGAGTTCTGTCGGAAGATGGGGCCGACACGTTCAACACGATTTATCCCTATGCCGTGGGCACCAATACCGAGGAATACGACGATTTGACCGGTAAAGTGCTGCTGGAGACACCCAGCGGCGGGGAAAGGGGGACACCGTAATGCCGGAGGGTTCACTGATTCATTCCGGCCTGGAAAACGTGTATTGGGGCCTCATGATTGTGACGTATCCGTATATTTCCGGATTAGTCGCCGGATCTTTTGTGGTGTCCTCGTTAAGTCATGTGTTTCATCAAAAGATATTCGACAAATTGGCGCCCTTGGCGGTACTGGTGAGCTTCGCACTGTTGTTGGCCGCCCCGCTGACCGTGCTGGGCGATGCTCGGCAACCAACCAATTTTTGGGAACTACTAAGCCGGGGACATTGGCCCTATTCACCCATTGCGTTTTTCATTTTAATATGGATGGGGTATATCGTGCTGATGCTGTTTGAACTCTATTTTGCCTTCCGCGCAGAAAATGCGCGACGGGTTGCCGCAGGCGATCCCCGCCAGCGCTTACACCATATCCTGGCGCTAGGGAGTCGTGATACCAGCGAGGCGGCAGCGGCGCGGGACAAACGCATCCTTCTGATTTTATCCAGTCTCGGCATTCTAATGGCGTTTTTATTCCACGGCTATATCGGCTTTATCTTTGGGTCGACGAAGGCGCGGCCTCTGTGGGCAACTCCGCTAATGCCGGTCATGTTTATCGTGTCGGCGATGGTGTCCGGGATTGCCTTGATGTGGGTGGTCTATGTGCTCACCATGCGCTATTATGGCCGGCCCGTTGAGCGACCCATCGCGGACGGTTTGTTGCGGTACCTGATCCTCTTCGTTTTGCTGGATCTTTACATGGACGCCGTGGATTTCTTGACGAGCGCCATTCCAGCCTATACCCAAGGACCTACCGCCCAAGGATTCCAGCGCATCTTGCTCCACGGGCCTGATGCTGGAGTATATCTGGGCTTGCAGATTGGGGTGGGACTTTTCGTTCCTTTGGTAGTATGGGTGATCCCGCGATTGCGACAATCGTGGATCGGGGGGGCCGTGATGAGTGTGGCCGTCCTTATTGGGGTGTTTGCGATGCGGTGGGACGTAGTGATTGCCGGGCAAGTGCAGTCGAAAATCTCGCAAAATATCTTGGTAGCGCCCATCCCGTGGTTCGGGTTTGATTCGGTGCAGACGGTGGTGGGTGTGTTCGGCGTGGCCTGGGTGGTCTTTTTGGTATTGGCCTGGCTGTTTCCGTGGAAACCGTGGGAGACGCTCACCGAGGATGGATCCCCGGAGCGCATACAACAGGGGTTGTCCCCACAAGGAGGCGAAAGCGCATGAAGGAAGATCAAAAAAAGGGGACTCTCCCTCCCGTAACCCGGCGGGGATTCTTAAAGGGGGTGACTTTGTTAGGCGGCGGGGCGGTGATTAGTGGATGGGGTCTGTCACCGTGGATCGGCGATGTGTTTCACCGGCGCGGCACGTTCGTTTATCCTGACCGCCCAGCGACTTGGCCGGGGGTCGAAACGGTGTATAGCGTATGTAAGCAGTGTGGTAGCGATTGTGGACTGGAGGCCCACATCTTTGGAGGCATTCTCCAGAAACTCGACGGCAATCCCTATCATCCGGCCTCTACTGAGCCACATGCCCTTTATGCCACGGATGTTTCCGCCGCTGCGGTCTGGCCAACCCCCCATTCGCTCTGTCCGCGCGGTCAAGCGGGGAGGCAGACGGTCTATGACCCTTATCGCGTAACCGCGCCGTTAAAGCGCGTTGGGCCACGAGGCTCAGGGCAGTGGGAAGTGGTTCCTTGGACCCAACTTATTCGTGAGGTGGTTGAAGGGGGGACACTATTTCGCAAGGTCAAAGGTGAGAATGCCCGACGTGTGAAGGGTTTTGCCGACCTTTATGACGGAGGCCGGAATCAGTCTCTGCCTATTGATCCTCGCCATCCAGACATGGGACCTAAGACCAACGGACTAGTAATTTATGTGGGGGAGGCCGAAGCCGGGCAAAGTCAGTTTATTGGTCGGTTCGCCAATGCCTTCGGGACCGTTAATGTCCAAGGCAATGGGCAAATTTGCAACAACAATGTGGGTATTTCTTACAACCTCTCCACATCCGGCCAAGCTGGCGAATTTCGTCCCGACGTTCTGAATGCCGAATACGTGATTTGGTTCGGACTTAATGCACTGGAAGCGAATTTCCCGATGCAGGCGTTAGGCCGTAAGGTCGTCGAAGCGGTGAGTTCAGGACATCTCAAATATCATATGGTGGATGTACGCGCCGGCAATGCCTTGATTCATGCTGACAGTCAGACTTGGGTGCGTCCTGGTGGAGACGGGGCACTGGCTATGGGGATGATTCGGTGGATTTTGGACCATCAACGATATAACGAGCCATATCTTACTATTCCTGATGCCCAAGCGGCCACGGCCCAGGGAGAACCGAACTATACTAATGCGACGTGGCTCGTGGTAAGCGATGCCACCCATCCCAACAACCGGGCGTTCCTGACGGCGGCCGAAGCCGGACTTGTCGCCTCGTCAGATTCTCGTGCGTCGAATCCGGTGGTGTGGGACGCGACTAACGGGAAACCGGCGATCGCCACTCAAGTCTCTCGGGCCAAGCTCTGGCCCGCGCAACCGATGGATGTGACACCGGTGGCGGTGGCCGGGGTATCCTGTCAAACCTCGTTCCAGCTCCTTGCCCAGGAGGCGATGCGTTATACCCTTTCACAGTACGCCGTCATGGCGGGCACCGACGAACAGGCAATTGCACGACTGGCACAAGAAGTCACTAGCCATGGGCGGCGAGCGGTGGTGGACTTTTTCCGGGGAGCCGTGATGCATACCAATGGGGTTTATGCGGGTAGGGCGTTGATGACATTAAACATGCTTATTGGCAATGTGGACTGGATGGGAGGATATATCGTGGGTGGTGGAGGTGCTGATATTTTGGGTACTGAAACGGGGCAACCCTACCAGCTTAAGAAATGGCCGCGGATGAATAGCCAGGTTCCCGCCGGGGTGACGATTTCGCGTAACGGCACAGCTTATGAAGCCACATCTTACTATCAGGAACAGGTGTCAAAAGGCACGTCGCCCTATCCGGCCCAACGTCCGTGGTTTCCTTTCAGCGGAGGATTATGGGAAGAAATGTTTGCCGGTATCTACGAGGGGTATCCCTACTCCTGCGAAATTCTGGTGCAGCACATTGCGAATCCGGCGTGGAGTGCACCGGGGATCGGGGGAGCCGACGATGAGGATCTTCCGTGGCCACGGTTGATCAAGGATATCGCCAAGGTTCCACTCTTCATCGCCATCGACACCCAGATTTCGGAGAGTTCACGCTATGCCGATTACATTGTGCCCGACACAACGTACCTGGAAGGGTGGGGATTCCCAAGTCCGCGCCCCGTGATTCCGACCAAAGCTACCGGTGTGCGGTATCCCGTCATCGAGCCTTTGACACAAAAGACGCCCGCGGGTGAGCCGATGAGCATGGAGCAGTTCTTCATCGATGTGGCCAAAGCGTTATCCCTGCCGGGATTTGGCGCCAAAGCGTTCTTGGAAGGCGGATCGCTCGATACGCGGGAGGATTACTACTTAAAAATGGCAGCCAATGTAGCATGGGATCTGTCCTTTCTTGCCCGATCCGGCAATCAGTTAGTCATGCTCGGTCCTGTTCCGGATGCGGAAGGCAAGGATATCTCGACTATCGGGTCGTTGAGATCTCGTTATCAAGATGCGCTGACCGACGCAGACTGGGCCAAGGTGCCATACGTTTTGGCCCGAGGGGGACGGTTTGAAGATTACAATGTAGCGTATTTGCCCAACGCGGAGACCACCACCCGACTGCGGGAGTTGATGGGGCACCAGGTGTTGCGGACAGGGGTGGAACATTGGGCCAAGGCTCCCCATCAGGTGAGCCCTGACGATCTCTTGACTACATATGCGGACACGGTGCCAATTTGGAACGGCGGCATTCCGTCAAAGAACCCGTCGTGGGTAACCCACGTGTTGGGTACCACGGCGGCACTACAAATCTATAATCCAGATCAGGCGTTAGCCGTCAATGCGTTGACGGGCACGCATTTTTTGGGAACCGGCAGCTACCAGCCTCCCCAAAACATGTTGGGTCAACTCCTTTCGGACCTCGACCCGACGACGGAGTTTTCGTTTGTGCTGAGCACTCGCAAGGAAACGGTGCATAGCAAAGGATGGACCATAGCCGATCCGTGGCTTTTGGAAATGCTGCCAGAGGCATTCATCGACATCAACCCGTTGGACGCTGATCGTCTAAATCTCCGGGATGGGGATGTGGTGCGGGTGTCCTCGCGAACGTATCCTCGGGGATTGACAGGCCGTCTGCGACTGTTATCCGGAGTTCGGCCTGGCGTTGTTTCGTTTCCCCATAGTTACGGACATTGGTACTACGGATCCGGCAAATGGACGATTGATGGGCAACGTTATCAGGGTGATGCGAGCCGCAACGCTCCGGTGCGACTGAATGCAGTGATGCGTCTCGACCCCAGTCTAGCGGCCTCGGATGGGTGGACCATTGGGCTGGAAGATCCTATTGGAGGCGGATGCGCCTATTTTGAGACACCAATACGAATTCAAAAAGTCTAAGGCGTACGAATGGGAGTAGGGAGAAAATCCATGATAACCAAGACAACGGATTGGACAGCGGAGGAAATGGCGGCAGGTTGCGATTTTTTGGCCATAGCGTTTCTCTACGGGCCAATGCGTCTAGACCCCGCCGTGCAGGCAGCATGGGGAGGTCGCCTTGCTGCCGGGGGCTCCAATGTGTGGGAGCTGTGGAATGCAGTTGCCGGAGCACTGATCGACGAAGGCGGTGAGCAAGCAGCGATGGAGGATTTCCGTCAATGTTTGCAGGTCCCCCTCCCAGGACGCTATGTGCCGCCTTATGCGTCGATGTTCCTGGACACACCTGCCACCTTGTGGGGTCCGTCCACACAGCGAGTGCGCCAGTGGTACGAGCAAGGGGGGCTGGAATGGCGCCGATTCCAACACATTGTAGCGCCGGACCACGTAGGTATCGAATGGGCGTTTTTGGCGGAACTAAGCGCGCATTACACTCCGGAGACCAATGCACTTCGCGAGAGGTTCGTCGCCGAGCATATCTTGCGCTGGTTTCCGGCTTTTGTAACCCGCCTCGAGGGGGTGGCCCGTGGACTCTATTACCCAGCCCTGGCGCGCTGGGGGATCGCGTGGTCCGAGGCGATAGCGTCAGCACAGTAAGAAATGACAATAGGGCTAGTCCCCAGGCTGCTGGCTGGTCTGGGGACAGTAGGAGGATTAGAACGATGTTCGAGGATTTATTAAGCCCAATGCATTTAGTGGTGTTGGGTATCGTGGCATTATTGATTTTTGGTCCTAAACGTTTGCCGGAAATGGGGGCGGGTTTCGGAAAAGCCTTGCGCGGTTTTAAGGATGCAGTAACGGGAGATCTGGCACGGAGCGAGCTAGAAACGACGGCATCTGAGCCGCCATCGTCTGTGGTCTGAAAGATCTTTCGAGACCGTGTGTGGCGTTGGATAGGGGTTTCGAAGGCGAAAGACGGTCTATGTCAAGGGTGTGGATAAGTGACGTCGTGGTGGTGCGACGGCAAGCGGTCATCGTTGGACGATCGGCTGGTGGTACACTCCGCGGATACGAGCTAGGAGGCGTGCCGTGCGCGATCCGCTAAGAATCGGGCTTCGTCATAGGGCTGGCGGGTCTTGCACATCCGGAACAGAATGCGCATCCAAACGTTGGCCAGGACCCGTAAGGCCGCATGATGGCCGTGACCGCGAGCACGGTATTGGTCGTAATACTGCCAAGCTCATGCACATCGAGACAGGGAGGTGAACGCGAGTTGATCGACCGTCGCCCGAAAATGCTTGTCGCAGGCCCGGCGCATATGCACCCGTTTGAGTTTCCCGCTCTGGTAGAGCACGGGACTGGTGCCGGCCAAGGCTTGAACCGCCTCCGCCAGCTCAAACCGGTCCCGGTCGGGACCGAACCCGGCCAGGAGACGAGCGCCCAATGTCGTGGCGACGCCGAGCACGCTTGTCCAGAGGTCAGCATCCGGGTTCGTCAAAAAAAGCTCTTCGAGGTGCTTGCGCATCGCGCGTTGCTCGGCCTGCAAGGCTTGCAGTTGGGCGACCAAGGCCCGGACGGTCCGCACCTGTGCCCGGCGTTTGCCGGGCGACACCTCCAAGGCCCGCTGTTGCAGCGTGCTCCAGATGCGGGGGGCCTCCTGGGCCGCCCGCGGGTACCGGTGCTGCCGCAGCCACGGCATCAGATCGCTCAGCGCGATTTTCTGGGCCTCCACCGGGTCGGGCCAAGCGGCCAAAAAGGCCAACGCCATCGGGCGGCTGATGTCCGCGAACGCCGCCAAGACCTGCGGATAATAGCTCTTCAGGGCCGCCGTCAGTTGATTGGTCAAGCGCGTCGTCTGCTGCGTCATGTCTTCGTCAATCCGCGTCAATTGGCGCAGTTCCCCCCAGTCTTCGCTGGCGGGCCGCAAGGGCCGCAACTGATCGCGCTCTTGCCCGCCCAATCGCGCCACAATCGCCGCATCCCAGCGGTCGGTTTTCGCGCCCGAGGGCTTGCGCCGTGCATCGGACACCTTGGGATTGACCGGGTAGACCCCAAAGCCCGTGGTGCTCAACCCATCGACGACCAAGCCTTGGGACGTTTCAATCACCACGTGCACATCCGACCGGATGTGCTGAGCCCAATCCAAGAGCCGCGCTTCCAGCACCTCCAAGGCCTCGTGGGTATGGGCCACCTGCCCCACCCAGAGCGCGTGGCCCAAGCGGTCTTCCACCACCACCTCGTGATGGCCATCGGCCCAGTCCCAACCGACCACGAGCTCCATCTCTACATCCTCCTTCGTGAGATGTTCCAAGGACGCACGAGCCTTATTTGTCACCAGACGTGGCCGGACCCGCAAAATCGACCGGTCTATGAGTGGTTCCTTGGGCCAGAGTTTGTCCCGGAAAGGCGAATCTTTCGCAGGCGGTCGGGTCGCGAGGAGCGCAGGCCTTTTCCGGGAAGGGATACCGTCCATTCATTTACATAATGGACCAAAGGGTTCGACGAGACCCAGTGGCTCGTCGCAAACTTTGACAAAGTTATCCACCACTGAGACTAACAAATAAGGAGCGAGGTCATGTGGATCAGAACCTAACCATGCCAGAAGAACAGGTCTGGTGTGTCAGTGTAGTCAGTTCCAACGAAATTGGTTATTGGGGGTTGTGTGAGGTGGTCAGCCGTGAACCCGATTTGCGGTGTTGCTCAGACCAGGAAAAGTGCGCAACCTGGTCAACTGAGATGCTGTCGCCCGCCGTCGATGTGGTGGTGGCGATGTTGGCCCCCGGACCCCTGATGGATGTAGTGCGAGCGGGGAACGCCTCGAATCCTCGGGTCCCCGTGGTTGGGGTGATCGACGTATTACCGGTGTCTGAAGAAGACATGATCCGGTTGGTGCAGGCGGGCGTCATGGGGCTGACCACCTCGTTGTGCCCCGGTACTATCGTCAGCCTCGTGCGATTTGCTGTGCATCACGTAGGCATGATCGATACAGCCTTGGTCCGTGCGATGATGAGGGACCATGTTGGCGCTACCGGATTCCATGGGAAGAGCGAGGCGGTTGCCAGTTTGTCGCGTACTGATCGCCGCATTCTGGCGTGGATTGCACACGGGTACACCAATCGCCAGATTGCTGCAGAACTAGGAACGACTATCAGTGGGGCGCGACATCGCGTGAGTCGTCTGCTGAAACAATTGGGGATTTCTTCCCGGATTATGTCCGTACCGCTGTACTTTGCCTACTATGAAAATCAATTAGTGTCTCCGCCCGACGATCCCGCGTTGCCACATTAAGTCCCCATTAGGGAAATGAGATTGAAAATGCTTACAATAAATATATTGATTATTTCTGATAATATTGTATAAGCCTTCTCGGCGATAGATCAATGGGCGAACAGTTTGTGTGAGTATTGGCAAGGCCGCGAAGATGCTCGGAACGAGCATCGACGGGCTACGGAAGTGGCGGACTTACACGCCCTGATGCACGAGGATATACGGGGCCGTGGGCTGACACACGTTGTGTTCTCTCTGCCTTGGTGTCCCCACACGGCTCGAGTTAATTCTCTAACAGCACGCTTCTTTCGTCGTTGTCGAATCTCGGTTCGATTGGCCCGCTTGGGTTTTGGCATCTGGAAGGCTTTCTGCACGCCTTCGGCATGCGTGTGGTCGTGATGGAGCAAATGGTAACGGATGTTCCGAAGGAATTAGTCAAGACTTGAAGGGTGCGCATCAAGGTAACGGCAAAGTATCGAGTTGAATATTGCGACTATGTGCCGCAGGCGCACTTGATGATGAAGGGGCCGGGAGGGCGGTCCGTGGTCGGGCGGCTTCGTGCGATCTTGGACACGGCGATAA
>JAJZZP010000024.1 GCA_021797515.1 Bacillota bacterium
AGAATGAGGGTGGTGTCTAGTGTCGCTCTCATGATTTCTTCAGGCATCAAACTGGGTTTCCGGGTCTTGTGCCCATATCTTGCTGACCGTCTCCAGAGCACGGCGGAAGGCGTCGACTTGGTCAAGGTCTTTGCGGGCTATACGCCAATGACCACCGGGTGTGCGATAGCCTGGTATGCGGCCTTGTTCACACCAGCGCCGAACCGAATCAGGACTGGCTCCCACCAGACGTGCGGCTTCCGTGGGTGTAAGAATGGCCGGAGATGCTAAGGTTTTGCGGCCCACAGAGGGACGTGTAACCAATCGCTGAAGAACTTCACGTGTCGCCATGCGGACCTGCGGATCCGGCAACTGGGTTAATGCGGCATCAATTTCTCCAAAGTGCTCACGAACAATGGCGAGGGCTTTAGTCACATCATGCTGGCTCATAAGGATTCACCTCACAAGTAGTATAGAAAAAACTGCAAACCACGCAAACGCCGTAAACGTTGTGATGAGAAGCTAACCATCGAATTCTTCGTGTCGACCACGACGATTGTCTACAACAATAGGCCACGGTTGGAAAGTTGGGTGGTACACCAACCTTGACTGTGCCAGCTGATGACGGTACGGTATCGAGCGCCATTAACATTCAGAATGGTGTGGGATCAGCAAGGTTGACTGCTCCATCGTCTGTGCCCGCGCTATTACGTTAATTGGATTGACACCAACAGGGGGTGAGCGGTATCAACTGCGGTACGGGCATCACCTTAGCCTAGACTGGCCCATCAGCCGCGATCAAACTCTCGCCTGTGTTGAATGCTGTGAGTTCTAACGGGAAGGTGAATGTTCCACTGCTTGATCAGGCGGGTCAACCCACCGGAGTTTTGGTCACGCGTAAATTCGCGGAGTCGGGGAGTTCGGCGGCACAGCCGCCGATAGCTAACACCCGAAACCCCTGAAAGGTCAGGTAATCCGGTTTCGCGTACTACCGATCGACGCGCGCTTCGTTAAGCCACCTAAAGGTTTCGGCGGCCTGCTCGGAGAAAAATCGCTCGCGAAATGTGGCCAATTCGATGGGCGTCGATCGATGCACCCGATTAAAAATGAGGGAAATCAGGCCCACAAACGCGATTTGCCGTTCCCGCGTAAATTGGGCAGGTCGTTCTTGGGCTCAATTGCGGAAATCTCCCTGATGAAGCCGTTGGGATACGGTCTTCCAAAGATCCTGGGGTTTTTTAAAACTTTCCTACCTTCCCTGCACCCAGACAAAATTTGGTCGCAATAGACCAGAGGGTAATGGCTTCGAAACGCCAATTTTATCCCAAGGGACATGGCAAATTTGGTCCCATACTCTTAACCTGGCAACCTTGGGGGCTAGGTTGGGTTGGTAATAGCAATTTCGACCCTGAATGACAAAAATTAGCAGGATTTTCCTCGGCGCCTGGCGAAGTCCTCGGATAAGCTCTCTACCTCAGTGGAGAAGCTGCGATTGGTTAGCAATGCCAAAGAATTACAAAGGAGATTGATAACGTGCATCATACTCTACGAATGAAGGGGTTCAAACGGTTAGGCCGAGTGGTTGTTGCCCTTGCGGTGATGTCACCGTTGATCTCGGTGACCCTTGGGGGGCCGGTTGCTAATGCCACGATTTTGCCGTCGTTTTGCACGGTTTGGGCGCCTCCCATGCTGGTCCCGGAATCAGTAACGGTCGGGGGAGTAAGCACCGAGGTCATCGGCAACCTGGGCTACAATCCACAGGCAGCCATCCAGAACGGAATTTACGTAGGCTACACCGAGGAACGCGCAGCCGTCCTTGCTGGCGCCTCCTTCACGGGAGAAGGCATCGATTCATTCTATCTATCGGCCATTCTCGACGGATCTGGCGTCGGATTGCAGCAACACGTCTCGGCAGTCCAGCAAGGGCAATTTGCCGCGCTCTATCAGAATCTCGGCATCATTCCCACCTGGACCAACGATACCGTGAGCATTCCGCAAGGCGTGACCACTTTGATCAAGGCCGGGGCATGGCCGTTGGCCATTGAAAACTACCTCGTGCAACTCGGTGGTTTTTCGTGGACAGCAGTCCAGGCGCAAGCTGCCCAGAACTTCCCCATCCAAAAGGCGGTGATGCCGGTTTGGACGCCAGCGGCTTGTCCTGTCCTTCTCCCCCCAATGTGAGAACTGGGGCGTATATGCTAACACGATCGGTGATCTGGACCTCCTCGCCCTCGGGGATAACCATTTTGGCCAAACTGATGCCAAAATAATTGAGCACCCGGGGGTGTCAGCGGATGGGGGATGAGGCGAGGTCATATAATGTCCTTACGCGAATGATTTCAGCAATAGACAAGCATATGATGGGCCCGCAACGATAAAGATAGGGCAGGGTCGGTGTTTTCCGATATGGCTGAACTCTGGTATACACGGCAATGGGACGTGGTGGGGGCAAGGCAAGCCCCTTTGCCACGTTATCGACCAAGGAACTTGGTTGGCTAAAAAATTTGTGAGGCAGGCGGTGTGATGCCACATCGGACCGTTCGTTTACACGGAGATCCCTAGCTGGAGACTGTTGCACCAAAGGAGCGACCGTTCTACGTGTTACTGGGTGCGCATGGGACAATTGGGCCATGTGTGCAGCTAAAGTACTCCACGACCCGCAGGTATTTCTTAGGACGCGGATGGATGTGGTCACGAGCACGTTGCCCGGGTCGACAACTCCCAACGGTGAGAATCCGACTATCATTGAGGGGACGATGCATCGGCGATGGATTGACCGCAACGTTCGCCTGCTGCAGGTGAGCCACCGCTTGGGGGTTTTTCTGGGCAGTTGGAACGTGCTGTAGCTGCACTATCGCGAGCCATACAAGCTCTGGTCGACGTCCCGAGGCTGAGCGCATGACCCACGCTTTTCAACCGGTTGGTATTGCGCAGTGATGTGGCATTGTTTCAGGCCGAGGCTGGGTTTAAGGATGCGGTTGCCTGGTGGCGTCGGGCTTGGCCATGGTGGAAATTGCACCAGAAACTGAAAATGGACCAATTCCTCCATAAAGGCATTGTTGCAAACCGAAGCTCTAGAGTTGGCGGCTAATTCCGAACCCAGACATTAAAAAGGTGTGAAGCGGTTCCGTGGTTATTTCAATTCGCTTAGCATTGCAGGGTTGAGGGTAAAGATAGCGGTCGCATAGCGCGATGTTTTGGGAACTGTAAGGGTTAGAAGGGATTGTGTAAGTGAACGTCTGGTTAAAGCTTTGATTAATCGTTCGGCGGATTCCGACAATGTATATAGCTGCAACGCATCCAGAGTGCGAAGTGCAGGAGGAGATGTTACCACTAACGTACCACCTACCGTTAGTGCGCGAGGAGCCACTAAGGAGAAAGTGCTAAATCCTTCTAGCGTGGAGCATGTCATGCGCAGGGTCCAGGGGCGATGCGGGCTATGGATGATGTAACGTTGGGTCCACTGACCTGGGGCTATTGCTTGATGGATGCGATGCTGTAGAGACAGCCAACACCGTTCGATGGATATAGGTTCGCTACTAGACCAGATCGTAATCTCCAGGGTTACAGAATCATCAGCTGATGAGGACATAGAATTGGGTTCCTTTCCCCACACTGTTGTCAAATCTTCGAGTGGATTCGACATGATTCTACCATAAAAATGTGCAACGAACCATACTGGATCGAGGAAGACGGTGCCTTTGCAATCGTGCACGACGATGTATCTCGGAACACGAACATCGTTACTCTTGTACATTAACATCGTAGGTTTGCGACTTGGCTTCATAGATGGCTTGTTGCGTGGGTGTTTCGTTTGAGGGGGCAGTGGACTCCCTTGCGTAGACCATCACTTGCCATGATCCAGGCTGGTTTGGGGTAAATGTATAGGTAGAGTTAGAGGAAAAGGAGCCTGAGGAAACGTAGGACCCGTTGGGAGGCAACAGCCAATATTGATAGACGGGTGATTGAAAGAAATAGGGTATCGCGGTAATGGTTACGGATTGATTAATCGTGGCCGTGCTGGGATATTTCAGGGAGACACTTTGCCCAAGGGTATTGTCATGACCGCCATAAGTGCCAATGGGGTTTGTAGACCAGGTCATAGGCATCGGATTGCTTTGGGTTAGTATTTGTCCTCCGCTGCTGATGATTTGTGCATGAAATACTTGGGTTCCTTGCTGAATCGTGGTGGCGGACAAGTGATTGTTAATCATAGTCTGATTCAAAATTTTTCCCGTGGAGGTATCGACGATTTGTAAGGCATAACCAGTAGGCAACGGCGCGTTGCTTGTTGCGGAGAGGGTAATGGGTTGGCCCGATCGGACAATCGGTTGGTTTGCCGTGAGCAAGATTTGCGAGGCCGAGGGAATTACCGAGTCTACAGTGGCCGGGGCCGATGAAACTTCAAATTCGGCGCGTTGTGTGGCATTTTCATTAACCGGGGCATTGGATTCTCGGGCAAAGACTTGTACCGTAAAGTTACCAGGAGTCGACGCGGGAAAAGAAAATTGTGGATTAGACTGATATCGACCGTTGGATTCATAGGATCCGCCGGGATAGTCCACCCAAAATTGATAGACTGGATGTAAAAAATGCAGTGGAGTAGCGGTTACCGTAATGAGTTGACCCACAGGATCGCTGGCTGGGACCGACACAGTGACCTTATGAGTGCGAAATGAGGGGTTGATAGTACGGACCATTCCCCAGGTATTGGGTACGGGATACAGGGTAAATGCGCCTAAAATTGGGATGATTAGTGATATCATAAAATCCTCCTAGTAAGGTGGCTACGGGCCAGCGGGACTTTCCACCGCATATTGGGGACCGTTGGTATTCATCAAGTTTAATAGGTGAAAGGCATAACGTTGGTAAGGGCCGGGGTTTTTTTCCATAATGAGGCGGTAGGAGAATTCTAGATTGATAGGATTAAAAGCGCGAGACATGGAGCCCGGCCTTACTCGGTAGAGGAACCACGGCTCAGGAATAATGATGCCGTAACCTCCATGAGACACCATACGAATGACGCTTTCGTAGTCCTCCATACCAAATTTGAAATCGGGATCATTAAGCCCGGAATCGAGAAATGCCTGACGACGGTATACTAACGCACTGCTATTAACCAGGTTATGGTAGTACACATAAGGCGGTTCTGGATTAAACGTTACCCAAAGAGCGTCGGATGACTCGAAATATTGCGTCCAACATCCGACAAACGCGACATTGGAGTATTGATTCAACAGCGCGATAGCGCGTTCATAATAAGCTGGCTGTACCATGTCGTCGGCGTCCAGAAACGCTAAATAGGTTCCCCGCGCGATTTTCGCACCATGATTGCGTGTTAAGGCCAAACCTTGATTTGGCGTTCGTTCCACGCGAAGGGCGGGATAGCGCTCTTGCATGGTGTAAAGGGCGGCAATGCTGCTGGGGTCGGTACTGCCATCGTCAACCAGGATAATTTCGATATTTTGTACGGTAACAGCGTTTAAACTCCTTAGGGTGTCGGGAACATAGGTTCCGAGGTTGTGGAAAGGGATTACCACAGACAGTAAGGGGTCGTGAGCTTCTGGGGTGTGATAAGGCATGGGATTCACGCAGCGAACAAAAGGGTATTCGTGCCTAGGGAGGTTATTTTGGATAACAGACTCGAATCGGCTCATTTTTTTCTGATAGATGATATCACGATCGCAAGTTTTCAACACGGATTGGTATGCCTCACGAGCAATGCGTTCGCAATCGTCATTGCTAAGCGCCAATGCCGCTTTGACCTTGGCCGCCAAATCTGCGGAATTTTGCGATTCAAAGAGGAAGCCATTGTGCCCGGATTCAATGATTTCGCGTTGGCCCCCTTGATCGGATGCAATGACCACGCACCCCTTGCTTAGCGCCTCCAACACGACGTAAGGGTAGTTTTCAAAGACGGAAGGGAGTACGACAATTTTTGCCGTTGCCAATTGCTTGTTGACTTCTTGCGGAGGCAAGGGATCATGAACGTGAAGCAGCCCGCGCTGATCGTACGCGCCATAGCGTTCGGCAATGAGGGTTGTGACCATGACGCCGCGGCCACTAAACCAGGTGTCGCGGCCATAAATTTCAATCGGCGTCTCAATGTCTTGATTCCACAACTGAGCCATGGCATCGAGCAATACAAAAATTCCCTTCCAGTACTGCAAGCGACCGAAATAGACTAATTGATTACGGTCGCCAAATGGTTGCGGATCAGATACGGGAAAAGGATTAGGAATGACGTCAACCTTAAGGCCCGGTAGTTGGGCTTGGAGCCGATCAGCGAGAAAACGGCTAGGAGAAATGACCAGATTGGCGGCACGCAAGCAATATTGCTCAAGCTCCCCAGTCCAGTAATTGGGCAGCTTGTATACCGCGTCGTGCTCAATGGGATCGAGTATAAACCGCGGATTGTGAGCCGTGATGACGACGGGAATGCGCATGAATATCGGATCTAAGGCATGTTTTCGCTGCAGCACAAGCCATGCAATGCCGAGATAATCTTGGCTCTCAATGAGGTCAGGCGGCCCTTCTTTTCGGATCAGCAATTCTGCCCATTTTGCATAGTAATATCCCAACCGGGGTTCGCCCGCCAGCGTCGCCGGCGCATCGTCATCATGATTGGTAAATCGTATCACACGCAAACGGCCAAAAGTCTCTTCTTTCATAGGCCGATCCAGGGTGTCATCACGGACAAATACCGTCACTTGGTGGCCATGGCGTATCCATGAATCCGTGGTAATGTTGCAATAGGTTGCGATTCCCCCGCCATAGTAGGGCGGGAATTCCGTGGTAAAAAGCCAGAGTCGCATCAGTTCGAGTAAACCTCCGTCGCACTAATATATTACTAACCGTGAGGGCTATCAACCTGGCCGGTCCGGTCTTAAGGAACCGTCATCGTTATCTGGTTTGAAACCGCGACAGAACCGTTATCGGGAGCATAGGGATCCTTGGCGTAGACGGCGATATGGTAGACGCCAGGGGATCCCAGTTGAGCTTCCGCCATGGAACCGCCGTAAGGCCCTTCGGGTTGCCATTGGCCTGCGGGTGACTCTATCCAAAATTGAAACACAGGCTGGGTGATCCCAACGGCCGCAGCTGATAAAGTGACCGGAGAGGTCTTGGGATTAGAAACGGATAGGTTCACACGACTTCCCACATAGACCACTAGGGTTTGGTGATATCCCAGACTCCATTGTTTTTGGGCGACTTGGGCCTTATCCAGTGCATCCACCGTAATGGCATAACTGCCGGCCTGAAGGTGGGTCAGGGAAAAAGTGTTTTGCGGGCTGAAATTTTGTGCCAGCACCCAGCGGTTATTCGGGCCCCGAAGCCAAAACTGGTACAATGGGGTACCATTGGCATCTACCGCCTGGGATTGGATAGTCGCATCCGACCCTATCGGCAAGACCCTATTGGGACCCGACACGGACAATCCCGACACCATGGGTTGCGGCGATGCGTACGTCAAGCCAACGGTTTGTTCCGCGATGGGCGAAGTCGCCCCAGCAGGCTTTTCGTACACTACGGCGGTATAGCTGCCAGGAATCGACTCGCGTACATTAAAAGTGCTGGTGCTGGCATAAGCCCCGGAAGAGGACCACTGTTGGGTTGCCGGATTATAGATCCAAAATTGGAAAGTGGGATTTGGCAGTTCGTAAGCTCTTGCGGTAAGGGTTACCTCTTGGCCCACATTAGGGCTAGCGGGTGAAAGTTCCACGACAAGATTTTTGACCATAATCGGGGTTGAGGTGACCGAGACTTGATTGGGTCCAGTGACGGTTATGGTCTCGGATCCTGTAGATCCGAAAGTACCGGTAATCTCTGCCACGCCGTCTTTAAACACCGATTCGCCGGAAAAATCGGCATGAGGGTCCGAACTGGTGACCGATATAGGAAACGCATAGTTTGCAATGGGAGTCCCATTCACATTTTCTGCAGTGACCTGAAACGTCATCGGTTGGCCTACTCCGACGGTGGTAGAGCTGGGTGTAATGGAAAATTGAGCAGCGGTGTTAGACGACGCCCAGATTTTGGCAATGGCGCTCCAATTGGGTTGGCCCAGGCCGGTAACTGGGTTCCAGGTGCCTGAGTGCGAAGATGTCACACGATAAATTCCATTGGATCCCCATGCTGCCTGAGAAAAATCCTGCGGGTCCTGAAGCGCGATTTGATATAAAATGGGGCTCATATTGCCCAACCCTGAAGCCCCTACCCCCAAGTAACCTTCGAGGTCAGCAATCCATCCGGCGGTTAGGGCAGCCGCCAAGCTGGTGCCGCCATTGACAGCAGGTTGCCCATTTTGAATAAGGGAAAATCCGGGCAATCCGGCCAATGCGGAAACATCTGGAACCCCAATGCCTGGCGCAGTTTCGGGCAAGAAAGGTTGTTGCCATGACGGTACCGGCGACGGACCAAATCCACCGGCGGACACCATATTTTCATTGGCATAAGCTTGGGCGGTGGTGCTTGGCAGACCGTTCATGTAGTCGCCTCCCCAGGCACGAACAGTGTCGGGAGGATACACGGCTGTTATGGATCCGTTGTTGTCAAATGTGGCTGCTGCAGAGAGGTCGAGACCACCGACCGTCAACACCCCATTGAATGAGTCGTTGGCTGGCAGTCCGGTGTCCCATGCCCCTTGGTTTCCCGCACTGTAAACGACCGAAATGCCTTCGGCATTACAAGCGGCTACCAGTAAAGATGCGGTTGGCGCATTGCCCTGGGTTAGTCCGTAGGTGAACAGGGCAATTTTGGCTGCGGTCTGTTGGGATAGTGCCGAAAGCATGGTGATAAACGCATTAGGATCCGCGGCCGGAAAAACGTATTCTTGGATCCTCGATCCCGGATCCACCGAGGCCACGGCCTCGGTGGCGAGGGTGGACTCAGAGAAATCCGCCGAATTTGTCATGGAGGCATTGGCTCCATCAAAATACCGAAACTGCACCATGGGAACCGGTAAACCTTCCTGTTGCATGAGCGCGCTGACATCACTCAGGCGAGGAATTTGTCCTTGAGTGTAAATCGCGATAGTGGGCCGACTAGACGCGGGCGACTGCGACACCAACGGAGACGCCCCAGTCAACTGATTTATTTCAGGTCCTGTAAGCGGATTTAATGGGGTAGCGTTTCCCGTAAACGGGGGAAGTGTGACCGATACAGTGCTCGTCGTGGTGGCATTAAGTGAAATGTTCATGGATAACGTGTCGGTGTGAGGATTGGCGCCCAGGGATGCTACTTCCACTTGCCAAATTTCTTGGTGGGAACCAGGCAGACTCAGCCCCTCGCTGCCATTGGGCAGGGAGTAGGGAGCAATATTCATGGCCCTATCCGTGACGTGGGCAATGTCGGTGATGGCCACAGGCTGTCCTTGGGAATTTTGGGCGGTCACGATAAGGCTCCAAGGCAATCCCGACGGTAGCGACGAAGTAAACCCGGGATTCCAACTGAGGAAACTCACCACATCGCCATTAGGCAATGGTTGCTGTTGAACATCTATCGGAGGGTTTCGAAAACCATAAGCACCGAGCGATCCTGACGCTGTCGCGTGAGGCACCGTATGTTGCATCGTTGTCAGGTGAAAACGGGGCTGAGAAATGGTTTGTGGAGTGGGTTGCCGTGATGATAGGCCACTGCAGGTCCAAATATAAGGGGATACGGGAAGCACGGAGTGTGACACGTTGCGTGGAATCTCTACGGTTGCCATAAATCCGTGAAAGCCCACAACATGCCAGCCAACTTTGGCTAAAGCTGCCTTTGCCGCCGATACCATAGCGGGTGTTGCACCAAATCGTTGGTCCACTACAACAGGAGACAGAAATTGGTTGTGGAAAGATCCTTTTGATCCTACTTCTTGACTGTAATGCGTCAGGGCGGCCAATCTTGACGACGAATCTATCAGTAATTGGACCGTGGTGCTATCCTTATGCCGCTGAAGGGCCACGAGTTCCTGTTTTAGGCTCTGGATCCCATAAAATGGCGTGTGGGGCACTACATCAGGTCGCATGCGCACCAATGTCAGATCGGACCTAGTAATTCGCGATAATGGAGATTCGGGGTTTGCTAAATGGCTTGATAGCGCGGGCCGATACCCACTTAGCGCGAGACTCATCAGTAGGGCCAAAGATACAGCTGCTGTTCTCAATGGTATACTCCCGTCAACATTTATTTCAATTTCAACCCAGCACCCCAGGGTTTAAGGCTCATGGGGCTTCACGATTTCGGGTTCAGTTCTGTTTCGCTTCTTGAAAAGCCTGCCCACGATAGAATGGTCCATAAAATACCAATACTTTTTAATGGCCTTGTAGGAACGGGACTGATAAATAACATCCAGTTCTGTTCTAAGGCCCGACACTTCTTCGGCAAGATGAGCAATGTCCATATCACGGCGCATAATTTCATTTTGCAAAGGTTGATAACCGCGGGCCAACGCTAAATTATCCTGTTTCATGACAGCCTCCCGTTTGAGGGATTCGTCCAACTGCGTTTGCAAGACCTCGACTTGTTCGGCTAAGCTCGATTGTGTCCTTTGGCTAAGCGTAACCTGATCCCACAGGTCTCTCAAAATTTTTCTGCTGTTTTCGACACAAAAACCGGTTATTGCGGGCAATTGGACCGTACTCTGAGAGCACACCGCCAGCAAGGTTAAGTGAGTTTGACTATGGAGTCGAGTGGGATTCGATCCATGGGCAGTCAATTCTATGGCAAAAGATTGCGTATGGGAAGAACCGTTGTATGGTTTCCAAATCATGCTGGCGGCGTTGATTTCCTGAAAATAAGGCTGCACCTGGAGGAAATAGCGATCCAGCAGGGAAGAAAACTCTTCTGCCGTCAATTCTCCCAAATGATAAGGATTGGGCGGCCATTCCGTGGTTCGGGAGTGATCGGGGGTGGAGATGACGGCAAGCCCGGCCGGGGTCAAAACTCGTTGAATTTCGCTAAGGAACCGATCATGAGAATCCTTGGGCAGATGCTCTAGTACTTCAAATGAAACCACGGCATCGAAGGCTGCGTTTTGATAGGGTAGATCTAACGCTGACGCTACCTCAAACACACAGTTGGGACGTTTATGGACAAGGGATGCGTGACGTACCGCATCGGAATCGATATCGACCGCGGTGACCTCTACGGCTTCGTTTGCCAGAATGCGTGTGCCATAACCTTCTCCGCAGCCGATTTCGAGCACCCGTTTGTTTGTGATCAGTTGAGCGATAGAGAGATACCGATGCCAATGAAATAGTAATTCGACGGTATCAATAGACTCCGGAGTTATCCGTTCTTCAGCCACAACAATCTCCTTTATGGCAGAGCGCCTCTTAATTACGCAGTTTTGTCCAAAACCCGCGCTTTGGAGAAGAAATGGAATCTGACTCAAACGGCAAATCCTTGAGTTTTTTCATTTGAATGTTGAGCCAGTTAACCTCGGCAATAAAGCGTATCTGAATATCCACATATGGCAGAAGTTCCTTGCTCACATTGAGTTTCGACGTGGGGTTCCAAATTACAAAATCCCCTTGTTCCACAGCAAAATTCCATTGGTGAAGTCCCTGATATTGTGCCCGTTCGGCCTCATTTTGGCGGTGCTCCAAAAGAACGAAATGGTCGACTTTAGTCAGTCGAATCATGCTCTTTATAATGCGGTAAGGATCATAACTATGATCCAACGCATTTTGTGAAAATACCAAATCAAACGTAGAGGGCTCAAATCGGTCTTCAAGCAATTCTCCATGGCACCATGTGGTGCGGACCGGCGCTTCCAGTTGGGCTTCGCGCAAGATTTGATCATAATAGTCGGCCAGCGGGTCCACAGCAACAATGTCAAGGGGCTGGGATCGATAAATTTTTCCTAACGCTGTCAATGGGCCGGCGCCAACATCTAAAACACGCAAGCGGCCGGATGGGAGATGGTCCAATAAAGGCCAAATATGTTCTTGCAAGGGCTTTTGAGGGTCAAGGCGGTTTCTAAAATCTTCTCCAAATCCCTGTCCTTGGGTATGAATCCAGTCGTGCCAAAACTCGATTTCGTGGCTAAGCCCTTCTGTCCATTTTTGCTTATAATTCAATTCGGTCAAGGTATGGGTCAAGTTCTTTTTCAAATACGTACGCCTCCGAAGATAATAGACTTTTTGCGACAAGTATAGCACAGGCTCTTCATGCTCATTTCGCTGCCAATAGACCCGTTTCTCTCTATCACACCAAACGTCGGCATGCCGAATAAGGTTTCTCGTTTAAATCATTCCTGTTTTCTAGGCCAATGTTCCTAAAATGAAGGTTTCCCGAAAGAAGGATTTACATGATGTTCTCTCGAATCAAATAATAAGTCTATCGACAGGTTTTTGATCAGAAAGGATGCTCTGTGAACCGTTATCTTATTAGTGGGGCTCTTGCCTCCGTGGTCGGACTGCTATATGCGCCACCAGTTTTGGCTGTCAGCCAGACGATGGCTCCCAATGTGATTCG
Organism: Bacillota bacterium; assembly: GCA_021797515.1. Lineage (GTDB taxonomy): Bacteria > Bacillota > Sulfobacillia > Sulfobacillales > Sulfobacillaceae > Sulfobacillus_C. The sequence continues at coordinate 12,442 of JAJZZP010000024.1, forward strand.
TTTGAACCAACACATCGCCTTTTATCGTTTGCCGCATACGCCGTTTTATTTGTCCCACTCCGTCACAAGAAACCTGGAGGCACTGTCAGTTCACGACGGTGCCAAACGACTTGTGTCTATTGTGGTCGATTCGCCTAACCGCATCGCCGCGTTGCAAGCTTATAGCCAAGCGGTCAATATCCCTGGAAGTCCAGACTTTCACCACTATTTAACGCCAACGGAGCTTGACCGGAAATTTGGTCCCAATAATGCGATGCTTCAACAGGCTACAACAGCGTTAAGGGAAGCCGGATGGACAGTGACGGGCCACCAAGGCTTGGTTGTCGATGCTGTGATACCGGCCCATCTAGCCAGCCCTGGATTGCCTGTTGCGCCATCAATTTGGAGTGTGGCCGGTCTGACACCCATTCATACAGTGCACAATGCAGCCCTCGTGTCCCATGCGACTCCGAAAGCGAGCACTGGGACCGTTCGCGCTGTGGCCAAGAGTTCCAGTGGCATTGCCGCAAGTTTAACTGCCACGTATGGATTGCAGCAAAATCCGGTATTTGTCGCGAGTCAAACGGGATCAAGTGGTGACACGTTGTTTGCGATGAGTTGGAATCCTGGGTTCATTTCGGGGATTCCTGCGGGATTGCCATGGACTCTGGCGCTGGCTGCGGAAACCGCGAATGGTACACCATTGACAATCACTAACGTGACTGCGGAGAGTGATGCCGCCAATAATGTGGGAGTGTTCACGTATTCCAACACAGGGTATGGCGCCGTGTTCCCAGGAAGCAACGGAACGCTTTGGCAAATTGAAGCGGAAGCATTCGGTAATGCCCCGAGCGGGGATACGTTGAGCCTCACGGTAACTTTGGGGGATGGAAGCACGCAAAATTTGGTGATAAACTTGCCCGCATTTACCGGGACGGCCAACGCACTAAATACCTTAACTGGGCCACAACTTAATACGATAGTGGGGGCAACCCAAATCGCCAAGAGTTCCCTATCAGGTAGGCCCCCGGTGGCCATTTATTGCCAAGGCCAAATCCCTTCCAATACGGACTTGGCCTCTCTCCTGTCGCAAGAAGGACTGCCAATGCCGACCGTAAGCTATCAATATTTTGATGGGGCGACGGCATCGATGATCAACAGCGGTGACGCGGTTGAGTCCAACCTGGACATTCAAGCCATTGCGTCGGTGGATCCAGGCGCCACGATTGATGAATACGTCTATCCGGCTTCGACGGACACCGATACCTTTGTGGCCATGTTAACGACATTGTCCCAACAGACTTCTATCAAAATAGCGTCCTTTAGTTATGGGTTTTTCGGGGAGAATTCCAGTACGGTAGCGGCTTTGGTTGCTGCGTGCAACGCTGAAGGCATTACCCTCATCGACGGCAGTGGCGATAACGGTGCCTGGGAAACAGGATCCGATCCCGGTCCGGTCGGTGTGGAATCTAACGATGGCCAACCAGGGATTACCACTGTGGGCGGATTGAATATGGCAGCACCTGCTGTGTTTGACGCATCTGGAAATATGACGGGTGTTAGTGGCCCCGCTATTGCCAAGGCGTGGGGGGGAGATTATCTAAACGGCCTTCCTCTTATAGTGGCCGAAGACTATACCGCTCCCAATGCAGCGTCTACCGGAGGTTTTGGGGCCGGCCCCATTCCTTCATGGCAAAATGGCTTTTTACCTAGTACCGCTACAGGAATTGGCGTGCCTGATATCAGTTCTCTAGCGGGAGCTCCAGGCTTTACCGGGGAATATCAAGGACAGCAGACCGCCTTCGGAGGAACCAGTCTGGCCGCCCCCCTGACGGCCGGCTGGCTGGCTGATGCGGAGAGTTTCCTTGGAGTGGGTGGCTCGGGAATGGGGAACATTAATCCCCTTATTTTTAGAGCGGCGTCCCAACATCCGTCAGACTTTATTCAGGCGTTGTGGGGAGCCAATGGAGCTTACACCGTGACGTCGCCCAACGGGGGAACGTGGAACCCAGTAACCGGACTGGGGCAGCCGCGTTGGGATTTATTGGCCGCGCTGTGGAATCCATCCAACGTTAATTCGATTAGTATTACCACAAGTACCACGAGCGCTACTGTGGGACAGCCGGTAACCTACTCTGTGACGGCTTTTAACGGAAACAACACAGTGGCCTCCTATAACGGAATCCTAAAATTGTCCAGCTCCGATCCCCATGCCCTGTATCCTTCGGAGATTACTTTGAGTGACGGGAAGGGTGCTTTTTCCGTAACGTACAGCACAGCAGGGGAGCAAACCATGACAGCCACCGATGCGGCACAAAGCCCGGCCGTTTCTGCGACAGCCACACCAATCAGCGTATCTGCGTCCTTTAACGTGAGTGCCAGCAGCACTGCGGTTACAGCGGGCCATAGTGTCACGTTGACAGCGCAAGGCAGCGGATTGCTATCTCCGTTATACCAATTTTGGATTTATGATCCTGCCACTCAACAATGGAGTTCTTCGGGCGCATACCGCACGTCTAGCACGTATGGCCTTAACGAAGCCGTGCCTGGAACTTATACCATCATTGTTTATGCCAAATCGGCCACCGGATCTGGTCCACTGATTCAAGCCACCAATTCGGTCAATTATGTGGCGGCGGCTGGTAAGCCTATGGTTTCCAATCTGACCGTCACTAGTCCGGCAATTGCTGAAACGGTAGGCGCGAACATTACGGTAAGCGCTACCGCGTCCGATTCAGGGGGGACACCTGAGTATCAATTTTGGGTTCACGGACCCAACAATAAATGGGAAATGGTGCAAAATTATAGCCCGGTGTCAACGTTCTCTTTAAGCAATCTTCAGTCGGGCAGCTATGTCATAGCGGCATATGCTTTAGATTTGCAGCAAGTGAAAAATGGCGATTGGACGCAGGCATATTATAACGACACGTTTATCAACGTTAACAGCAATGTTTCGCTGTCGGGACCCGCTTCTGGAACAATCGGTGCAACGATGAATTTAACTGCATCTGCTGTTGGGTTGACCAATCCGGTCTATCAATTTTGGATTGAGAATCCCCAAGGACATTGGGTATCGAGTGGCGGATATGGGAATCCAGCATACGCTTATGTTCCGCAGACCAGTGGATCCTATACCGTGATCGTTTATGCCAAAGATCCTTATGCTCCCGCAACGGCGCAATATGCGATTAGTGCCTCGGCCACCTTTACAGTTCCTTAAGTCATGCTTATAACCGAAAAACGTCTTTAGCCAAGACTCTTGACGAACGACAAACCTAGTTAGGATTGGGAACACAGAAAAAACTTTGATAAAAAAAGAGGAGTTCCCTCTTGTTCCTCGAACAGTGTCGTAAGAAGGGGGACAACAATGACAAAAATTGGAAGCAAAATAGTCGGCGCTGTTATAGCAGGCACTTTTATCACGTTTTCCGGTGTAGCATTTGCCCATGGCCACCAAAGCGTGAAAGATCACAGCCATCATGATGCCAAGTACCAAGTAATCCAAGGGGTTTTTGAATCGGGCAATCTAACGGGACCTGCGATTACCGTGAAAACAAACAACGGACAAACCATCACGATCGATATGCGCCCTTCGACAAAAATTGGCGTAGAAGCCGAGGGTACTGTGACTACCATCATGCAGGCTTTGGACAACCACCAACTGCGGGTAACCGCTTTAGTCCAACCTAATGGTCAGAGCTTTTGGGCGGTCAAAATTGAGGCTCACCTCAACGCCAAAGGAAAAAACCATGGTGACAACCATTCTGAGCATCGATCGAAAGGCAAATCAGCGACAAAACACGGATAAATTCACCAGGCACCCCCATCGCAGGAGTTTTTCTTAAATTAGCGTTAGGCACACACAAGTATTGCCATCATGGTCTATCATCACGGCAACGCATGAGGGAGGACCGGGGGTCAGATGCCCGGTCCCATTTGTTAATGGATTGGTGGGCGTTTCCGCACCATGCGAAACGCCAAAGGCGCCACTAATAACAGAGGGAGGGCTGCAGACCAGGGCACTTCGGGAAGCTGGCCCAATGGAGAAACAGCTCCAACAGTGGGCCCTTCTATTGACCCATCGTAAAATTGTACCACTTCCGGATGTTTTGGATAACTGGCAGGTTGGGTGAAGTCAATGGTTACAGTATCACCTGAAAAAACGGGTTTGGACTCATGAGGAGGCATGATGTTTGGCATAGCCTCGGTTACATGCGTGCCCTCCCATCCCAAAAGGAGAGGAGGCAAGCCATCGATTAATCCGCGCCATGTCCATGTCGCTTGCCACTGACCATGGCCCAAAGGCGTCACCGTGATGGTACCGTGCTGATTCGATTGGTGGTGCTGACTAGGGTCGTTGGGGAGCAGGGTGACCATCGCCGATTTCACCGATGACTTGCCGACAGAACTAGGGCCCTGAGCAAACGTCATCCCGCTTATTGTTAACGCTAAACCAACACCGGCCAATGCTATGGCGCTTGTGCGAAACATATTTGTCCTCCTAAACAATGGATTAGTAGCATTGCATACTGATGTACGGGCGATGCCTTTCTGCTTTCAACACCATGTTTCATAGGTGTGATGGATGGAAAACTTGTTGAACTATCGAGAGACAGAGCCTTCTCTGTAATCCACAATATGGTGTGAGGTCTATGAGCACAGTGTCAAATGGGGTATCGATGAAAGTTTTGAGAGACTTCACATGCCGCGAAGCCAGGAAAGAGGGCGGGATGGTGCCTTGTGACTTAATGGATGATATCCAATGAATACTTTACTGCGATTCATCAGCTCGCGTAACCTTATTGTCTTTTTTCTCGTTTTCGAATATATAGGGAACCAGGGAAATCAAGGTAACGGCAAAGTATCGAGTTGAATATTGCGACTATGTGCCGCAGGCGCACTTGATGATGAAGGGGCCGGGAGGGCGATCCGTGGTCGGGCGGCTTCGTGCGATCTTGGACACGGCGATAATC
>JAJZZP010000192.1 GCA_021797515.1 Bacillota bacterium
GCATCGCGAAACCCTCCATTGAACATGCGTTCTTTGTTAAGAATAACAGGATCTCATTCTTTATAGGCACGTGATGTGTTAAGCAGAAGAAAAAAATTACGGACTTACCCGCTTGACCCCCTCCGGCTTCGCCAGGGAAGGGGAATGCGCGGCGTTGTGTTCAAATCGCCCGGTTGCCGTAATAGTTTTTCCGTTGCGTTACGGGGGGTTCGGAGCATGTCGTCTTCCCGTATTAGTATCTAAGGGAATCCGGGGATCATCCAGAATACGGGTGGTCCGTTCCGTTGGCGTGCCTCGACGGGCGAGGTGGGGATTGTGCAATTCTTTCTGTCTGCGTTGGCCGCCCCTGGGGTACGCCAATTCAAGGGAAGAATGTGATGCATAAGATCTGATCCTTGGATCTGCCCAATCCAGGCGCAGTAACGATCCCAGAACGTCCCATCAGGCACGGGCGATCAGGTTGGTGGATAGCCTAAAGATTCTCCGCTTATCCAGCATTGGTGGCGCGTAGTGGCAAAGGGAATTTGTCGCTGTGCTGGTGGATGGTGCCAAGCATGGTGGCATGAGACCATGTCAGCGGAGCCACCGACAACGCGGCACCCGTCAGCGGGTGGACTTGTTCCGGCAATGCACCCGTGGTGTCTTGCTGTTGAAGCGCCCACTCTACGTACTGATGCCCGATGTCAAGATTGCCTTCTTGGAATGCCCAGTCCGCCAACCATAATGTGGTAATAATCCAGGGGTTACCTGGCACAACACTGCCTTGACCAGATGACAAATATTGATCACCTTGGTACCGTGCGACACCGCCAATATCGGTTGGTACCCAGAGATGCTGACTGAGCCATCGTCGCGTGGATATAGACCGCGGATCTTGAACCCCTACCACGTCAAACAACCGGATTCCGGCAATGGAGGCGTCAGGCGTAGCGTCCATATCAAACAAATCCGATTCATCGACAGAGACACCGCGAAGAAAGTGGTTTAACGCGGGTGAATACAGGTAACGGTTCAGCCCTTGGGTTAGAGATATCGCGGTGTCATGAAAGAACTGGCCAACAGGTTCGCCCAACGCTTCCGCCATGATGGCGGCCTCTTTAAGGGCACCAATGGTTGCGGCAGTAGACCAGGTAAAAATACCGTAGCGTTCCTCCCACAAATCCCAGCTAGGTTTTGGTAAACCCAAATCTGGGTAAATGTAGTGTGCTAAAAACAGGCCGGCCGGTTGCACGAGTTGTTCCCAGTGCTCCCTTATGGTGTCCACATCGCCAGTCTGTTCCAAGTATTTTCCCAGCAAAAAGAGTACTAATGCGGTTTCATCGGTTTGGATGGGAAGTTTTGGCTCTTCCCCCTGAATCCATGGGTGCCAACTAGAACCAGCCGACCCGTCGGGGTTATATTTGTGATAAAAATATCCGCGGCGGCTTAAGGTCCGTGACGCAAATATAAAGAATTGACGGCTGACCTCAGGATATCCTGCATTCAGCATGGCCAATGCGACCAACGCCGCATCGCGAGGCCAAACATAGGCATAATGGTCTCGGTTGTATTGCATGATATCGGAATCCAGCGCCGCGATGATGCCTCCGGCATGGTCGGTAAACGAGCGACAAAGGACCAGTGACTTGGAATAGGCTTGGCGGATAGGTTCGGGCACCGAATCCGGCAACCGCCCCCGTCTAAGCCAATGCCTCCAGTAGGACTCGATGCGTTCCAAAAGGCGTCCGGGTGTCATACTCAACACCTTGTGGTGTAGGGCCTCCACGCCGTCGCGAGTGTCTCCTGCAACCAGCCAAAAATAAACGGCTTCCCGTCCCATTGCAGGGACCGTTATGCGTACGCTTAATACGGAATCCACAGATCCCTGGACTATAGGGTTTTTTTCTAACCGGCCATCTTCCGCATCACGCCAGGTGCCTTCATGACCGTTAAAACGTTTGACGCCACAGGACCACTGGTGCAACGTGGAATGGGGGCCGTTGCCGCCAATCACTACATGCCAATTTTTCTTGTAATGGTATAGCGCCTGCAATTCTGGGTTATAGAGGACGGTATCGCCCACTTCAGTCTCACCCAACGAGAGATCGGTATGAAAGAACAATCGAACTTCTTTAGGTACCTGCTGATGGTTTGACACTTCTACTTGTCGAATCCAAATATTGTCCGACATGGTGACGCCGTCTTTGACAATCATTGATACCCCTAACGGGGTGTTTTCCAACGCGGTGACAGAGACCAGCGTGTCCACCACATAATTTTGCACCTGGGTCCACATGTTGTGATCATGGATCCAGCTAAAGTGTTCGTCAATTTGCACCCCAAAACGGCTAGGATAGCCGTTGGCGTGATTCCATTGCCCTACATGGGGGAAATAGAGATCACGCATTTGCAATGTATCGTCGAATCCGATGGTTAGATGTCCGTTTCCAATAATAATAGGTCTGCTCATAGTTTGTCCTCACATGTTGCAACAGGGTCTTCGGTAGCCAAAATCCGATAATAAACGTCTTCAATCTTTTGTCCGATTTGATGCCAGTTCCACTCTGAAGACAGTTGTGCCCCAGCGTGCCCCAACTCCCGACGGCGATCTGCATGAGACAACAGATATTGCACCATGTCCGTCAATTCGATTGGGTCCCGTGCCTGAAAGCAATTCAGACCAGGCTGGGCAAATTCCCGATATCCTGCCGCCGGGCCGACAATGGTGGCCATGCCCGAGGCCATTGACTCCAATGCCGTTAACCCAAACGGTTCGAACCGGGAGGGCAAAACAGCCAATGAAGCGGTGGAGAGATACCGTGCCAGCTCGCCATCACCGACGAGCCCTGGCGCATACACGTTGTTTGTCCAACCTTCCATTTGAATCAGACTCCTTATCTGCTCCTGCATGGACCCGGTACCACAAAGGACCGCTTGGAAGTGCCGATTTCGACTAATTAAACCAGAAAGTGCGGTGAAAATCCAATCGATTCCCTTTTCTGGCTCAAGTCGGCCAAAATATAGGAGGTCAGGGAATCCTTTGACAGCCCCCGAGACGTCGATTTGGGGAAACGAGACCCCGCTGCCGATGACCCAGTCATGAGTATATTGGGAGTGATATTGGTAAAGGGCCCGAGCTTCTGTTAATAGAAACTGGCTGACCCATATGTGATGCCTGCACGCCCCTAGTACCATACGTTCAAAGGCCGCGGTTTGCGCCTCGGGAATCAGCGATAAATGGTGGGCCCATGATGCATACAGGGTGTGCCAAGTGATGAGGAGGGGTGAATGCAGCGCATTGGCCAATATTTTTCCTTGGTGCCACAATCCCGTGTCGTGGACATGAACGATAGTCTGATGTTCTGGGTTATGGGGCAGGGATTGCATGAAGAGATCTAAGGAACTCACCGGATATGGTAATGCGTCATCTGCTGGGTAGGGTGACAAGACGTGAACCAAGTGACCGCGAGAGATCAAATATCTGGCCAACCGGTCCACGTGGCGCCCTAGTCCGCCGCGAAAATACGGCGGTACTTCCGATGTCAGCAACAGGATTGCCAAAGGGCGGGCAGTTTTGCACAAGGGATAACGAGGAAGCCATTCCCAGCGAGTGGGGGTGGCTTGGAGAGGGTGTCCATATCCGTAATGGAACGCGGTCATGATTGGAGAACGCTCAATACGCCATCAACGCTGAACACGTCGGCTACTACCTCATCCGGATGGTGCTGCTCTACTTCTTGGAACGAAAAAGGACTAGTGGCGACCGCAATGCAGCGAATGCCATTGACCCAGGCCGCAACAACGTCGTGCGGTGTGCCACCGATCAAGGAGATGCGGCCCGGGTGGATCCGGTAATGAACTAGACATTGCTTAATGACCTCATCGACAGCCTGGCCACCGTTGACACCAGATTCTTCAAATCCGCCGACCGGAAAAACTCCTTCGGATTGCAGTACAAATAGCAAATCGGGCAGCCTTGGAATGACCGTGCCTGGATCTTTGTTTAGTTCTTCTATTAGGTAGTCCAAAAATCGATGCGTCAAGGATTTACCCGACCTCGATGGCACTTGCCGAACCAAGGACAAATCGGTTGCCCCGGCAAAGCTTATATCGCGGAAGGTATCCGAGAATCCGAACCGTTGAGCAAATTGCACGTTCCAGAGCGCGTCTATTGGGTCCTTGGCATTGAGTAAAGTTCCTCCGATATCAAATATTACCAAATGCACCATGCCTTCTGCCCCTGACGAAGATCATATTATTTTAAATGGGTATGAAAATCGGCGACCCGATATAATAATCCTTCAACCACTCGATCCCAGCGATATTGCTCGGCGGTAACCGGACCGTGGGTACGAATGCTGGCAGCCAATGTTGGGTTTTGCATCAACAACAGCCCGTGATGCGCCATTTCTTCCGGATCATCGGTATCGACTACCAACGCATTGTAATACGGGATGACGTAATCTTCACCGGTCGCTCCGGTTATGGCGATCCCACCTTGTGCCATAACTTCTAATCCTACTAAACCAAAGGGCTCCATTCCCGAGTTAGCCAACACACCGTCCGCATAATGATAAAGGCCACGCAACACGGGATCCGGGATCCGGTTGACTACTTCAATCACGTCAGCGGTGATTTGGGCCATATCCTCTTCCCAACCCATTTTGTACGACACCGACTCCCAAATCAGCCCGCGGTGCCTGGCATGATCGCGGACGTGATCACCGTAGGATTCCATGCCACCACGCACCAATGCCCGGACCTTAATGGTTTGTGATTTTAACGAAGCAATTGCATCCATGGCCATGAGCCAGCGCTTGTCCGGGTCGAACCGGGCCACCTTGACAAAGGTTAAATCGGCATTGAGAGCTTGTAACGGATTTTTACCACCGGGGGCTGCGCTGAATGCGTCTAAACTCAGTCCGTTGGGAATGACTGTAGGGTTGACCTGATAGTTCCACATCGTGTGTTTCATGAATCGGCTAACTGTCGTTAAGTGGGAAACAAATGTCAGTCGATGCCAATCGATGTTATCGAACCCAATAATGTTATTGGCATTCCAAATCAGGGTGGCGTGGTTCCTGATACCATGACGCCAAAGTCGGTCACTGGTTTCCATCAGAGCAGGAACCGTCTGCCAATCTTCCGCCATCACGATGAGCCGTTTATGTTGCGAGGCCACGTCACTAATGAGTGCCGTCGCAAATTCCGGAAAAGTCTCCGTCAAATGTTGGAGTTTTTCTTGCTCTCCGTGATAGACACCCAAGGGAAACCGGCGGGAGAGATGTTGGCCCCAGCGATAGAGACGTAGATTGCCACGGTCTTCTGATGACGGCAGGAAAGGATCGCCGTAAAAGACCAAGTGGGTGTCAAAACCGCGATCGGCCAACGCTTGAGCCAACCCCGACATCCGTACCCCAAGCCCCCCGGCCAAGGAGTACGGATCGGGTCCTTCAAAAGACAACAAAAGAAAAACCGTGTTTTCTGGGCGGACCGCAATCATGAACCAGCCTCCCTAACATTAAGATGGGTTGCACTGGCGTCATCTAAAAACCAATGAACCTGGCCGTCGCGTGGTTCGACGAGGGAAGCGGGGAGATTTGGTGCCTGGCGGTCGATAATATCACGGACAATCTCAGCCTTGGAAGGGCCGGTAACCAGAAAGGCACAGTGCCGTGCCTGGTTGATGGTGTTCAGCGTTATTGTATACCGCCACATGGCTTGACTGGGAACAAACACATGCTCTACCCATCGCTCGCTGGCGAGTACCGCAGATTGCGGGAATAGGGAAGCGGTATGTCCTTCGGTTCCTAAACCTAGCAGCACGACATCGAATTCGGGTGCTTGACCTGGGGTTCGCGGCAAATATTGCTGCAATTGATTTTCCATCAACGCCAGAGATTCCTCAGGGGATGCCTCGGTGCGCCACCGCCCAACCACCCATAACGGCATACGCAATGAGGATAGCAGCGCATAATTAACCATGCGGTAGTTGCTTTGAAGGTGAGTGGGAGGCACGTCGCGTTCATCGCCGAAGAATAAGGCGGTCCGATTCCAAGGCAATTTTCGTTGCCAGGAATCGGAGGACATCAACGAATAAAGCTGCTGTGGAGTGCTTCCTCCCGATAACGCCCAACGAAAATATCCTCGTTGGGCAATTGCTTGATTTGCTTGTTCCACAATCCAGGCAGCCAATTGTTCAACCACAGCGGTGCTAGTGGCATATTGATGGATGACAACAGGATTAGGCATCCAATGTTCCCCCTAAGGAATCCTCGGCAGCCAGTAAGCATTGCAGCGCTTGGGAAAACAAGACGTCATGGCCCCGATTCAAAATGTTATGCATATCTTCTTGAACAGACGTTGTGATCCGGTGTTCGTCCAGCGTTAAAATAGTGGTGTTGCCTTGATAGGCAACACTTTTCAGGATCGGTTGACTAATATGGGTAGTGACCCGCATGTCGTCCGAGGCAATAGTCAACGTGGTTTCTGAGTTTTCGGCCACCATAATAGGCACCGGCCCTAAGTCGGTTTCAATCGCGATCGGGGTGCGGTCTGCATTCAATACCAAATTCCAACCCAATCGACTGGCGATCCATGCCACCCACCATATCCATTGACTCCAACGGAGGTCAGGTGCGGTAACCTCCACCGATTCCATATTAAGCAATGTTTTCAGTATCTCAGGTGCGTCCGCCAACTGAGCCCAGTGATGGCGCAAATCACGCAGCCGTTGCCATTCCAGGTCGTCTACATGCATATGGTAAGCAACCGCCTGGCGCAAACTTGGCAACCATTGCTGCCAGTTTCCGGTTTTGCTATCCATAACCAGATGGGTAAAACCAGAGGTACTCAACAAATCCCAGCGAAAATCAGCGCCAGGTGGGGTTACTAGCCACCACAAATAGGCCGGTAACCCTGGCCTAACAAGCGGTTGCAAGAAGTCAATCCAGTGAGTGGCTAGACCCCCCTTTAGATTTAATTCCACACATTCGGAGAACAGAGTGGGAGTCTCCCCATGGCCGCGTTGGGCCACTGTGGCCGAGATAGCCACGTCTAGCCGAGGCTGTCTGTCCGCGCTGGTGGGGTTGATCACCAAAATTCGCGAGGGATGCTGTTTGGCTAATTCCTGAGCCAGACTTACCCATTTCGGCGACGACGCACCTTTGACATACAAACCTAGGGTAAGCACGGTAGAGACGATCGGCTTAGCTCCATCTAGGGCGTCGGGAATCACTGAACCCAAGGCATGGAGAAGCGAGGGCCCGTTTAAATCTTCCGCTGACCACGAAATGATCTGTGAATTGGCCATGGCCCACCTTCCTTGGTCAAATAATAATGTGAAACCACGGGCTAGGGCCGTCTCCAGCGAAAACCATCCCGTGCAATTAATTGTTCGGCTTCTGGAGGGCCCCAGGTCCCCGATTCGTAAGTTGGGATTGGGTTTTTGGCACGTGCCCAACCGTGGAGAATCGAAGTGACCAATGTCCAAGCTGCTTCGACTTCGTCCTTGCGGGTAAAGAGGGTGGAGTCCCCGATCATAGAGTCCAGCAACAATCGCTCATAGGCTTCTGGAGCCGCATCGGCAAATGATGTGTCGTAAAGGAACTCCATATTTACAGTGCGAATGCGTACGACCGGACCAGGCACCTTGGCGCCGAACCGAAGGGCGATGCCCTCGTCCGGTTGAATCTTTAAGGTCAATACGTTCGGCTCGAGTTCCGGTGTGGCAGTTTGACTAAAAAAGCGGTGCGGAGCGGTTTTGAACTGCACCGCAATTTCCGTGGCGCGCTTAGCCAACCGTTTGCCGGTTCGTAGATAAAAAGGCACTCCCGCCCAACGCCAGTTATCAACCAAGAGTCTCATGGCGACGAAGGTGTCGGTACGACTGTCGGACGCAATGTCAGGCTCATCCAAGAACCCGGGAACCGGAGAACCGTCGATAAATCCGCTTTCATATTGTCCCCGTACCGTATATTCAGTGATGTCGCGGGTGGAAAATGGTCGAATAGCCCGGAGTACTTTGACTTTTTCGTCCCGCACGGCATCGGCTTCGAATGCGACCGGCGGTTCCATGGCCATGAGGGATACCAGTTGCAGCATATGATTTTGCACCATGTCGCGAATTGCACCGGCATTGTCGTAGTACGAACCCCGTCCTTCAACACCGAGAGATTCGGCCACAGTAATTTGCACATGATCAATGTACCGATGGTTCCAAAGAGGTTCAAAAATTCCATTGGCAAAACGGAACACCAAGATATTTTGCACGGTTTCCTTGCCCAGATAGTGATCAATACGAAAAATCTGGCGTTCGTCAAAGACTTGATGCAGATCGGTGTTAAGGTCTTGGGCCGATGTCAAATCATGTCCAAACGGTTTTTCCACAATGATCCGCACCCAATCGGACCCCTGTTGCGGTCGGTTAAGTCCGGCCGTTCCCAAATTCTGAGCAATTATCGGATAGAAACTGGGTGGCGTGGCCATGTAAAAGAGGTTGTTTTGCGGCACATGGTTCCTGTCGGCGATGCCTTGCAAGATGGTGGCTAACTGATGGTATGCCTTGGCATCGTCAAAATTGGCTGTCACATAATGGATTGCATCAGCAAAACGGGAAAACTCTCCGGCGTCCCAAGGGCGTCGGGAGTATTGGCGAATTGCTTCCTCAATTTCTTGTCGAAATTCTTGATCGGTATACGGATGCCGTGCCAAACCTACGATGTTGAAGTGGGCCGGCAATAAACGATCTAGCATCAGGTTGTAAAGGGCAGGAAACAACTTGCGGTGCGCTAAATCACCGGCGGCGCCAAAAATGACTAAGGTAAACGGCTGGGGCCGCCGGCCGTCGACGAGACCCTCGCGTAACGGATTGGTCATCGGTTTTTCCACGGTTACTGTTGTGCTCATGTCATTTGTCCCCAATCTCTCTGTCAGGTCTTATTCGGGTTTTATGGCGTGGCCGCCAAACTCATTGCGCAAGGCTGCGATGACTTTAGCGCTATAAGACTCCTCCTGCCGTGATGCGATGCGGGACAGCAAAGACAGGGTAATGACCGGAGAGGGCACATTCTCGTTGATGGCTTCCATGACGGTCCATCGGCCTTCGCCGGAGTCCTCCACATAGCCGCGGATGTTCTTGAAATCAGGATTCTTACTGTAGGCATCGGAGAGCAATTCTAACAGCCAGGAACGCACCACGCTTCCATGATTCCATAATTCGCTAATGGCCGGTAAATCAAGGGGAAACTCCGATTGTTTCATGACTTCAAATCCTTCACCATAAGCAGCTAGCATCCCGTATTCGATGCCATTGTGCACCATTTTTACAAAATGGCCCGAACCTACCGGCCCGGTGTGCAGATAGCCGTCGGGCGGGGCCAAGGTTTTGAACACGGGCTCTACGTACTTCACCGCGTCGTCGGGGCCGCCCACCATAAGACAATACCCGTTTTTCAATCCCCAAACCCCACCACTGGTCCCAGCGTCGCAAAATTTTACCCCGTGTTGGGCGGTTATCTTAGCCCGGCGCATCGAATCACGGAAATTGGAGTTGCCTCCATCAACGATGATGTCTCCTTGAGACAACAACTCTAACAACAGCGTGATAGTAGATTCTGTGGGTTCGCCTGACGGCACCATGACCCACACCACGCGGGGAGGCGTCAAGCTTTCCACCAGCGATTCCGGCGTTTTACAGGGGGTGGCACCCAAAGTTGCAATATGGTCGACGGCCTCGGGGTTGCGGTCAAACGCCGCGACCCGGTGCCCTCCATCAATAAGGCGTTCTACCATGTTCCCGCCCATCCTGCCTAGTCCAATCATGCCAATTTGCATCGATGCACCTCATTTCATAACGATGGATTCTGCGGCTTGCGCCAATTCGGTTAACACGTTGTCGGGTTTTTCGGATACCACAATGCGTACCACGCGTCGTCCATGATTGACTAGCGATTGGTAGTCGCCTAAGGCCTGTGCCAAGATTAGTGTTCGGAAATCAAACGATTCGGTGGGAATAGCGACTTTAGGGCCATAATCCGCGACAATCTGGAAAAATAGTCCCTGATTTGCGCCGCCCTTAAACAACTGGCCGGTGCTGTGAAGAAAGCGTGGACCAAAACCCAAAGAGGTGGGCAGTTGACTGCTTATCCCAATGGCATGGCGCAATTTCTGCAGAAGTTGCCAATGTTCCGATGATGGGTCCAGATATCCCATCAGCGAGACAAAATCGCTGCTCTGAGCGTTGGTCAATAACGCTGTCATGGCACCCCTGAGACTTTTTTCTGCTACCTCGACACCGTGGTACGATACCACTGCGCCGTGATCCTGAAATCCTTCGCTGGTATCAGGAAGCCGTCCTTGAGATTGATATTGTGCTAGTACCTTCTTGGTGTTTTCTTTGCTTTCCTGTACATTGGGTTGGTCAAACGCGTCAATGCCCAAAATGCTGCCGGCAATCGCCGTGGCGAATTCCCAACGAAAGAGTTCGCCGCCCAGTTGCATGGTATCGGGTAATGGCAGCAGCAAGACCGGATGTCCCAGTTCCCGCAGGCCATCCCAAATTTTTTCCAACTCTGGATCGCGATGTTCTTGGGACAAATATCCCACGAATAGGCGATCGCGTGAGTATTGGTTCACGGCCAATAAGGGTTCGTGGGCGATAGGGACGATTCCGGTGCCCTCTTTCCCGGTGGATTCAGCCAATAGTTGTTCGATCCAGTCACCTAGCTGGCCTACCGCTCCAGGAATCATGATGGTCACCTTGTTGCGGCCCGATTTTGCCAGGGACCCCATCACTGCCCCCAAGTAGGCGCCGGGATTTGTCACCGGATCTTGCATCTGGCATGCTTCCATCATGTCTTGGCTGCGTTCAAGCAGGGCAACGGTGTCAACGCCCGACAACGTAGCAGGGACCATGCCGAACCAGGAGAGTGCGGAGTAGCGGCCGCCGATGTCGGCGGGATTTAAAAACACTTCTCGGAATTTTCGATCGCGTGCTTCCTGCGCGAGAACCGTGCCGGGGTCGGTGATGGCTACGAAGTGGGGACCCGGGTCTATCCGATGGGTTTTTACCTGCTCCCAGAAATAACGGTAAAAGGTATTGGGCTCGGTGGTAGTGCCGGATTTGCTGGCAACCAAAAACAGGGTATTGGCAAGTGGCAGAGAGCGACTTAACGCTTCCACCGCAACGGGGTGGGTGGTGTCCAAGATCTGTAGCTTGAGTCCCGGTGCAGAAGGAAATGCATGAGCAATAACGTCGGAAATGAGGCTGCTGCCGCCCATTCCTAATACCACGGCATGGGTATATCCTTCTGTCAGCAACGTTTTGCGCAGATCTACCAGTCGCGGCAAGTCGGATTTAACAGCATTGGCTACGTCAAGCCATCCCAATGCATTTTGGATAATGTTTTGGTGCTCGGGTTCGGGTTTCCATAGCGATGCGTCGTGTTGCCAAACACGATCCACTGCGTTTTCTTGTTCTAATTGGGTTAATACGTCCTGGGCGACCGTGGGCAAGGGATCTAGCCGGCCGGGATTTTGATGCAGCATAAGACGGGCGCGCTTGCGCGCCAATCCCCGGTAGAGAGTAATGAAAGACTGCTCAAAACTCGCCACGCCTTCTTCCAGCAGTTGACGGGTCACGGCCTGCATAGAAATCCCCTGGGTTTCTAGATTAGCAATCAGCCGGGCTTCGGTGGCAAAATCTTGATCTACAGTGCGCTTAGGTTTGGCGTGGTCTAATACCGCGCTCACGGTTTGTGGCGGTAAGGTATTTACCGTATCAGGCCCTATCAATGAGTCGACATACAGGAGATCTGGGTAACTGGGATTTTTGGTGCTGGTGGAAGCCCAAAGGGGGCGTTGGACAAAGGCGCCAGCGGCCTTTAGACGTTGAAATCTTGGCGCCTCAAAGCGCTCGAGAAACAATTTGTACGCCAATTTTGCATTGGCAATGGCTGCTTTTCCTGCCAATTTTTGGGGCAAATGGCGCTGTTCGATTAATTTATCGACCAACGTATCTAGTCGACTGACAAAGAAACTGGCCACGGACGCGATGCGTTCCACTGGCTGATTGTCCGCCAACCTATCTTCCAATCCCGACATGTAGGCATCAATAACCTGTGCGTAAGCATCTAAGCTGAAAATTAACGTGACATTAATATTGATGCCATCGTGAATCAACTGTCGAATGGCAGGGATACCTTCTGGAGTGGCTGGTACCTTAATCATCACATTGGGTCTCCCCAATGTGTAAAACAATCGGCGGGCTTCTTTGACGGTGGATTCAGTATCCGCAGCCAAGGTCGGCGGAACTTCGATGCTGATGTAGCCGTCAACGGCTTGGGTGCGATCATATACGGGGCGCAGCAAGTCGGCACCTCGGGCAATGTCGTCCATTGTGAGGGCATCATAAATTTCGTCTATAGTGCGATTCTCGTATACAAGTTTGCTAATTGCCGCATCATAATCCGAGGAGCCGTTAATGGCTTTTTCAAAGATTGTGGGATTGGATGTGACTCCGCTTATGCCTTGACTAATGAGCTCGCCCAACTCGCCGGATTCAATAAGTCCACGACGGATGTTGTCGTACCATATGCTTTGGCCTAACTGGTTGATGTCCGTAATGAAATTGCCCATAGTCAATCCTCCCGGGTTTTTAAGATTGTGTGGCTAACAGACGTCGGGCCACACTAAGTACATGATCGACGGTGAAACCGAAGAATTTCATCAAATCTTCGATGGAGCCTGAGGCGCCAAAGGTGTCTAAGCCGATAACGGCGCCCGCAGCGCCGACATAACGGTCCCAGCCGAAGCTGGTGGCGGCTTCAACGGCTAGTCGCCGATGAACATGAGGTGGCAGGACTTGGTCTTGGTAACTTTGTGGCTGTTCGGCAAACAGTTCCCAACAAGGAAAGCTAACCACCCGGGCCTGATATCCTTCTTGAATCAACTGCCGGTAAGCCTCGTGACATAGCTGCAGCTCTGAACCGGTGCCCATTAAAATGATTTCGGGATGCTCGCTATTTTGCTCCAGGATGTAGGCACCTCGGACCAAGTTCTCACTGAGTTCACTGGTAGTCAATGTGGGCACCTTTTGCCGGGTCAGTGCCATAGCAACGGGATGGGTGCGGCTCACGAGAGCAATTTTCCACGCTTCGCGAGTTTCGTTGGCATCCGCCGGACGTATCACGTATAAGTTGGGAATGGTTCGCAAAGAGGCTAGCTGTTCTATCGGTTGATGTGTCGGGCCATCTTCGCCGAGACCAATAGAGTCGTGAGTAAAGACATAGGTTACCGGCTGTTTCATGAGCGCTGCCAGTCTTATCGCAGGGCGCATGTAATCGGAAAAGATAAGGAATGTGCCACCATAAGGATGAAGTCCGCCATGCAGGGACATGCCATTTAAGGTGGCGCCCATGGCGTGTTCTCGGACGCCGAAGTGCATATTGCGTCCTTCTGGTGTTGCCGGGGAAAATGACTCGAAGCCATCCAAATGCGTATTATTGGAACTGGCTAGGTCGGCAGAACCTCCAATCAGAGTCGGAAGATGCGGTGCCAAAGCATTCAATACTTTTCCGGAAACAGCCCGTGTTTCCAGGTTGGTTCCCAAGTCAAATTGGGGTAAATCGCGAAACACATCCTCAGGCAATTGATTATCCATAATGGCGTCATATTCGCGATTAAGACTCGGGTATTGGTTAGCCCAGGCGGACTTCATCCGCTCCCACGCAGATTCCCACTCGTTGCCGTTGGCTACTGCTTGGCGCATGTGAGTCAACACAGCGTCCGGAATGTAAAACTCTCGATCTTCCGGCCATCCGTAGGCTTCTTTGGTGAGGAGAATTTCTTCGACACCCAGCGGGGAACCATGGGCCTTGGGGGTGTCTTGCTTATGGGGACTGCCAAAACCGATGTGGGTTCGAACCGCGATAAGGCTGGGGCGCTGCGTCTCTTGTTGTGCCGCTGTGATGGCTGCTTGGATGGCTACAATGTCGTTGCCGTCGGTGACGCACTGGGTATGCCAACCATAGGCATTAAACCGTTTCAGTACATCTTCGGTGAAGGCAATTTCGGTATTGCCTTCAATGGAAATGTGGTTATCGTCATACAAGTAAATCATCTTGCCCAGCGCGAGGTGGCCAGCCAGCGACGCGGCTTCGCTGCTGATACCCTCCATGAGGTCCCCATCGGAGACCAGCGCATAGGTATAGTGGTCTACAATAGGGAAATCGGGGCGGTTATATCGAGCAGCCAGGAATCGTTCGGCGATAGCCATGCCGACGCCGGTAGCAAATCCTTGGCCAAGCGGTCCAGTGGTGGTTTCTACGCCAGCAGTATGCCCATACTCTGGGTGGCCTGGGGTTTTTGAACCCAGTTGCCGGAACGATTTGATATCATCCAACGTCAAATCGTATCCCGTGAGGTGCAAAAGGGCATACAAAAGCATTGATCCGTGGCCTGCGGATAAGATAAATCGGTCGCGATTGCTCCAATGCGGGTTTTGTGGGCTATGCTTTAAAAATCGGCTCCAGAGTATATAGGCGGTTGGTGCCGCTCCCATGGGAAGACCGGGGTGACCTGACCTAGCCTTCTCAACCGCATCCATGGCCAGTGTGCGGATGGTGTTGATCGATAATAGATCTAAGTTGGCGTGATCCATGATTCCTCTCCTTAATGGCAATTTGCGGAAAAGAAGTGACCCGGAAGTACTGTGTGCAGTTTAGCGCGGCTTATACGCCTACGGTGTCTACGGAGAATTGTAGTCGTCCTTGTGGGAAATGGCAACTTCGCCCATTATCAAACGCACCGTAAAAACTCCTAGTTTTAGTGATCTTAAGTCAGATCCAGAAAATCCCTACACAATATGGCTTTTCACGTAGCGATGTCTACAAACTGCCGAAAAACTAAAGACGCCATCAAAAACAACATATGTCGCAACGCGAAGCGATGGGAATCCCGGGGAATTTTCCGTCGTGCCACTGACTGAGCAAGCTATAGAAACTCCGCGGACCGGGGGAATCCGTGACCATACCGAGAGGAAACGCCGCACGCAACTGATCAGAAGGAAACGATGACAAAAGCGGAGCATCGGATGGCGTAGATGGAGTAACGCATATCTGTACTGCGTAGTGGATCTTCTACTGGGACGGGACAGTCCACCCTCTCAAAAGCGCCGACGGAGATCGATGACAGTCTCAATGGGTCTCATAACCCTTTTTGACGAAGATTATGGGGTTAAGCGGCTGGAGGAAACACCTCACGAGCAGTGCTTATGGAGAGGAGATAGAGACGGGTCCGGCCGATAACGCGCCAGTCCCATACATGTCTAACGGACACCAATTTCCATTTCAAGTAGTTGGAGACGTTCGGGCGACCGGGTAGCGGGCGTTTGGTCCACCCCTTGCGAGTAAAGCTCACGTAAGTCGGTTCCTCACAAGAATCTCCCGCCTTAAGGCGTGGGGAGTGTCAAAAAGTCTACCAAGCCGATGAACTGCGACTAAGGCCGTTGACCGACAAGGACGCCAAGCCACAAAATTTGGCGGGCCCATGAGGGACAACATTCGTGCCACGCGACACAGGCGTTGGTGTATCATCGGAATCGAACAGGTGAGTGAGACCGTCGGTAGCCCAGCGAACGGATTGTGTCCATTGAGCCGCGAATAGCCAGGGAGCGTCAACACAGAGGCGCGAGAGTAAGTTGCCTCACGCGGTCGGCCCTCCGGAGCGATATCATGGCGATGAGACGGTACCAAGATCGTCCGATGGCCATTCGGCGGGACCCAATAAATTCTTGCCAAGTGCCAGAGAGGAGCATTGTATGCGACCGATTGCATGGGTTTGGATTCACAAACCTACTGTTACGGTGATCCCTATCGCTCGTCCCGCCTTACCCAATCGTTGGCAGCAGGTATTTGTGACCAAAGCCTCATATCTCCCGTGCTTGGGGAGAACGAAAACGTCAGGCGTGTGCCGTCATCCCGTACAACGTTGGAGCCCATGGTTTCGCGGGAGCGCTTTGGGGGCGTTTTCTGGCTATTGTGCGACGCATCGGCCCGAGGGCGACCTGCCCTGGGTGAATTGGGGAGCTATGCAGACCATCGTGTGCCCGTGTGGGTGCGGGGCCTCTGCGCAGGCCCAAGGACAAGGCTTGATCGCCGCGGCACATCGTTCAGCAGCGGATTGGGTGTGGGATCAGGTGCTTCGCCATCTGGGACCTGACCAATGGCTCGTGCCTCAGGGGGCTTGGACGGTAATGATGAATACCGCCGAGTCGATCGCTTGGACCTCCGGAATCGTCAACGATCAGGACGTCGAAGCCTACCGCACATGGCTGTTCGAAGGCCCCGCGGCCCCGTGGAATGATGCCTCTTAAACTCCGCATCTCACGGCGTGAAAAATTGGGGGCCTAGTGGACGTCCTTCCAGCCATCAATGGCGGCGATCTATACGGTGAGTACTGTTGGGCACCCACGGTGGAGCCGCTGGTGGGGCTTCAACAGAGCCTGAGCCCAGTGAGTGTGTCACTCCATCGGGCGGGACTGCAATACCGTAAGGCTGCACCCATTCGCGGCGAAGCGAATTCCGAGGTCCAGGAGATCTTTCTCACCGAGCTACGGGGACCAATTCTCTCGGAAGCCCAAGCGGGCCTGCGTCCCGTATTCGTCATGGCGCCTTTCCGTGCGGGGAAAAAGCCGCTGCCCTCGGAATCACCCGGCTCTTTTTGCCCTCGTACTCGCCCAATCTAAGCCTTATCAAACGCCTCGGGAAATTCGTCAAAGCGGAGTGCCTCCACTAGAAATTCCCCGAGTTTTGCCGCGTGATCTCCCAGTGTTTGTCTAACACGTCAGCAGAGCATCAATCACCACCCGATAGCTTGCTGACCCTCCAGTTTCAACGGAGTTCCATGGTATGCCGACGGCCCATGGTTGAGGCTCACTTTCCATCGACTTTGGCGAGACCCTTCGAGGAGCAACATTCCCTCCCTCCGAAGGGTCGGCAGTTTTCCGAGGGATCTTTATGCGATCGTAGGAACAGTGGAACACTTCGCTAGAGGCAGCCGCTGTCAATTAAAAGCGGATGGATATTGTTTCAATTTCAACATCAATATGTGTTAGTTGATGACAGTAAGGCGGTACGCAATAATAAAGTTTATGATTGGGGTTGCGGCTTGACCACATAATTCCACTCCCCATGAAAGGTCTGGCGTTCGATGTTGAGCGCGTTCA
>JAJZZP010000075.1 GCA_021797515.1 Bacillota bacterium
CGATCTAGTCTCTTTTCCCCGCCGTTGATCTCAGGCGTCAACATACAACGCAGGAGGTGGCAAGCGGTATCTATCTGTGGCCTCGGCACTGGTTTTATTCGCATTGGGGAGTCTTAACGGAGTGTCGCGGAGAAGGGTCACATAGCGACGCCGTTGCGATCTTGGAGAACCCAGGCATTGGCTTGGTCCGGTTTCGGTTCCCGGACATACTGAAGAAGCAATTCCCGAAAGCCTTGATGGTATTTCCGAGCCAGCCAGTATACGAATTTCAAGAAGACCAACCGATCGAGTCAAGATGGTCACCGCGTAGGCGGTGTACTGAAAGAACGTGGCCCAGCCTTGGAGTTACTGATTCAAATGTTCCACCATATCGAGGGAGTTCCGGCGAATGCTATCCCTTCGACTGAACCTTCCGGGCCTATGTCATGCAAGTTAAGGAGGCATGAATTCCGATTATGCTGGAAGCCTGTGAGAGGAACATGAGCACCCGTGTGCTGGCACTGCAATGGACTCACTTCCGGGTGGAGACAACATCTCGTGAGCTATTCCCAAGAAGCCAGGACCTCCATGTGAGCCGCTCGTGGTTCACATGGAGGCATAGACAAACCTTATTATACTTTAAGCATTGTCGATGCGAAGGGACGATAGGGCGAGACCAATGAAACGCGATCGCTCGATGCCGTACTCCCCATCCTCATAGAGCAATTTGGTTTCGTGTTGGCCAATTGGTCCTAGCGTGATCGGCGGCGCATCACCACTGCGGAAAAAGACAGGTCTGAGCTCGAAACATCGAACAAACTTTCCGAATGGAGTACTGGCCCTTGGACAGGTTGGAATCGCACCGGCTGGATATTACCAACTTCGTTCGTGGCGTACTCTTTTTTGTTCTGCCATTTATAGGTCCATTATAGTTGACCTTGTATAAGCCAGCGGCAGTCTATTAGCAATGTGTTGGCATCTGTCACGCTTCTCGGGTGTTCATCGCTTTGTACCATGGATTAGTCCTACACCATTATTGTTTCGTGGAGTGTCTTGACGTTGAATCCACAATTGCGGAGGTGCCTTAATATCGATTCTGGTGCCTTGTAGTGATACTCTATCAGTACTTCGTGAAAAGATACCAATTGTTCTTCGATTCTTGGATTAGTAAAAATCTCAAATTCACATCCCTCACAGTCCATTTTCAAAACCATTTCTCTTGATCGGAGTGAATCTGGAACGTGGTCTAGCATCGCGTTTTGAAAAGAAATTATGCTGACACTTTCTTTTCGCACGGGTAACCCTGGAAGGGTGTCCTTGACCCATGAATTTGTTGACATTCCCATGGACCGTTGAGGGCAATAATCAAAAACCAGGTTGGCATTATTTGCTCCCACACCAGCATTAACTAACGTCACCTGGCTGGTCAAATCATTTAACTGTATATTCTTTTCAGCCTGCTTAAATGTTGGTACAAAGGGCTCGAATCCCACAACGTATGCGGCTCCATTAGCTAAAAACCACAAGATGCTATCACCGATATTGGCACCTACATCAATCACGGTACGATTTCTGACGTTGAGAATACTGAATTCTTTTCGAACGAATCTTTCACTAATTGCCACGAGATTAGAAGCTATTGATTCGCCGCCTAGTTCCATTCTTAGGCCGTTGTACGAGGGTAAATAGGCTATAAGTTGACCATCCTCATATCGGAAATCGACACCACCATGGATAAGTGTAGCGATTGTGCCAACTGTCGTGGCCATTTCAATAGGTATAGAGATTTGCCAATCCCGCAGAGACACAACAACGGCCTTATTAGCTACACTGATTGTTGCACCCATGTGCAACAACTCGATAATCTCACGCGGAATACCTTTGCTAATTTTGAGAAGTGCCAAACTTTTAGTAAGCCAAAATATTTCAGCGTCATATCGTAAAGTTGACAAAAGTCTTACCATGCAAAACACTCCTTTTCAGTTGCCTCTTTAGCTTTTGAATTCGGTCGGATTCGCCCCATTATGCAGGACTTTATTCGGGAGATGACTTAAAAACTTTATGAAAAATTACTCTGAGAAGCAACAATCCTGGTGCAACGGAGCACAAACAAAATTCCCAAAAATTCTTCTTGGACACGGCATTGATGGTTTCGGGCCATCAGGATAAAAATGTTGTTAATACTCACAAAGGACGGAACATCACAAACTGAAAATTTCTTAAGGCCTGATGGCGTCATTAAATAAGGAAACAGCGTTCTCCCATGTAAACTGTTGGATATGCTGTACTCCTGTCTCAGCAAGGCGAATTCGCCGTACATCATCATTCCACAATGAATCCACCGCGATTACTAACTCCGGGACATTTTGAGGTGAAGTTAATACGGCATTGTAATCGTCTTTTGCGTACGCTCGAACTCCTCCATGGTCCGTAGAAACCAGCGCAGCACCACATGCCATCGCCTCCGCCCCAGGTAAGCCCCATCCTTCATAATGAGACGGAGTAATAAAAATCCTGGTACGATTGTACAGATTGTGTAGTTCGTTGTCTGTTGGACGATGATAGAAATGTATCCAATCCGGAAGGTCAGGGGGTTTAAATGAACCAAACGCCCAATAAAAAACATCACGGGTCGAATTGAGTTTGCGAACTTCTCTAAGGCATGCAATCGCGTCTGAGGTTCCCTTGAATGTCTCAAGACGGGAAGGAAATCCAATCCCATTGCGGTTCTCGGATATTATGGGTATGGAAACATAATAGATGTCGAAATCTATTCCATTGGGTATGTAAGAGTTGACTTTCGCCCCGCATTGTTCTACCATTTTTTTGCCAGCAGGTGACGTCACGATGTTATGCATTCCTGCAAGATAAGTTTGCTCCATTCGCTTTCTAGTAGCCGGTGATGAAACCATATAGCGTTCATAGTCGTGAATCAGGTAATATTTCCTTCCTTTCGAAGCCGGATATTGCGCGACCCACTCAGCAGTTTCCCAAGCTGAGGCTACTACGACATCTCCTTTACGAACAAACTTGGGGCGTAAATCGCGTACAAAAGCGAATTGAACTGCCGGATCAAGAGATACCCAAAAGTTTCGGGGATTATGGGTTAACGAGTGACTGACCCGCCAAAGACTCTGACCGGGAATGTGAAAAATCGATGTTTTAGGTTCAAAACTGATTGGGTGGATAACAGAGGTGTTATGTCCTAGTTTTTGTAGGCGGCTGGCGTATTCATAAATCACCTTAAAACCACCGATTGGTGAAGGAGAGTAGCCTGGCAGAACAAATGTAATGTGCATTTATTGATCGTCTCCTTGAAGGGCAGATATTTTGCGCGTAGCTCTAGTTGCCAGTAATTTTCTGATGCGATGAATATCCGTTGAAGTAAAGAAACGAATAATGGCTAGTGCAAACAAAAAAATCCCAGAAAACAAGGCAGCTGACAACAATAGTAATGCGATTGACTTGCTCTCAGATGTTGATGGATCAATCCAATGCTGAGTGAGAAATCGTACAGTAAGAACGGTTACAATAAACACGGAGAACAGGGGAATAAACCAACGAAATAATCCTTGCCACCATCCTATATGAAGATGTTTGGAAAATAATAAATGAAGGAAAAAAAACGACCCTATGGTTGCTCCCAAAAATGTTCCTAACAAAATCCCAACAAGTCCAAATGGCCGTGCCAGTCCCAGTGACAGACAAATTTTAAGAAAGGAACCAAGTATTGCATACATCGATTCGTCCCGCGGAGTACCGATTCCCTTGAGGAGGGTTGTGCCGATACCCGTAAGATTATTTATAGAAAGCGTGCCAATTAGTAGCCAAAGGATTAGATCGGCATTTGGGAACACTTGTCGCGTCCATGCCTGAAAGATTAGCGGTTCGGTAGCTAATAACACGCCTCCAATATACCACGTGACTAGGGCAAGATAGCGATTGGCGTCTATGTAAATCCTTCGTATAGTGCCGATTTCTCCAGAAGCATGGTATTCCGAAATCATGGGGAGAAAGGAGTCTAAGCTGGAAAGAGGAAGAGTACGAGTTAAATATGCCAAGCGACTGACAATTTGGTACACGCCGACGGTTGACATGTTAACAAAGTACCCTATTAAAATACGGTCAGCCTCTTCGTTGATTTGGCTGGATATTTTGTTAATTTGCATCCATCCGGCAAAGCTAAACAGACTTCGAAGCATAGTGGAGCCTAGTGCGAAAGGATTTGAAAATACATGTCCGTCGAGCCATGAGTAGGCCAACCCCCAATAGATAATGGTAACGATTACCCATGAGCTATAGGTAGCCCATATAAAGGACATAATGTTAGCATGAAATAGGCTTAAGAAAAGTATTAAAGTTCCGTAGTAAATAAAGGAGGTCAGGGCATTGAGTCCACCAACTAGTGACATTTTCTGTCTAGCAATCGTTAAACTTACCAGTGATCGGAGAGATTGAGAGATAAAAGTGAATGCATATAACCACCAAAAAGAGTGGATAGTCAGTTGGCTTTGAGACGCGGGAATTCGAAACCATACTGGAATATCCGGGGCAACTACGAACGCGATAGGCAAGAAAAGTAGTCCTAGAAAAGGATACATCATTGTGCCCAAAGAAAGGATTTGCCGGACTGCATTTTTTTGGTTGGACGCAATCATCATACTTAACTGTGGAACGAAAGATCCTCCAAGGCCAAGGTCCAATAAAGTAAAGTAACCCATAGCTCCAGACAGAACCGCCCACAACCCATAGGTACTGAGGCCGGCATAGTGAACAATGAATGGGATAGCTAACATTCCTAATACCATTGTTCCAATGGTTGATATGCCCATGGTCAACGAGCTGACGACAATCCGAGCAAAAGGCGAGCGCATATGCGATTCCATTGGATCCTCCACAACAACGTTTTCTGGATCGCGGTCAGCTTCCGAAAATCATCATGGTCGAAAATGACATACTCTCAATAAAAGTGCATGAGATTTTATTCGCCTACCATGCTACTTATTGTTTTTCATCACAAACCTCAGCAACACCTTACCATACCATCCGCTTCGTTAAAATCTGCCACCGTGCTGTTAACGAAACCATGGCACCCGCGTACCAATGAAGTGAAACTGATGACCGAGAATTGCAGAACCCTGCCTGCTTCAGATAGAGCTCCCGAATTCAAGTAAGAATGCAAGATGACTAGGAGAGAGACTGTGGCGGCCGGCCAAAATACAACGGTAGTCGTCAAAGCTGTCATCAGACCTCCGAGCATCGGCACTCCCGTAACCGTAGGAAGCATTAAGGTCTCTACAACGTTCCGCACTTCTTGCTGATTATGGAACTGACTTCCCCAACCATACAAAATTTGGTCGCAAAAGAACAGAGGGTAATGGCCTCGAAACGACCATTTTGTCTGAAGGCATATGGAAAGTTGTGGTAAATACTTTAACCTGACAACATTGTACCGCGACGGGCTCCCAGCCAGCGCAGACGGGTGTGCAAGCGCTGTTGACACCGCTAACTGATCACGCGCTCAATCCGTCTTCCAGGGACCACAGTCGGCCAAACGCCGACCCACCCCCCGAAGTGAGGGGGTAAAGCGATACATACATGATCGGTTAACTCAGGTGACAGGGATTGGGCCTTAAAATTATTAGGGTTATACGGGCTAACGTGGGCTGTAGTGTACCCAAACCGCCGCGTTTTTGCCTTTTACTCCCCCTGGCCGCGTCCAACCTGAGTTATCTGGGGATGTATGAAGCGATAAGGTGCGGGCACTTTGAATGAGCACCAGCCGCAAGTGCGCATTGCCGGTTTTGCTGAGTCAGTCCTGATGACGGGATGGCTCACTCGACGGCTCACCGGGCACCAAGCCCAAGAAGCTCATCACGTGCCGTAGGTGGGAAACTGGACAAAGTCTCCACATTCCGCCACCACGGTGGCGGCGGTCAACCAATCCACGCCGCGCAAGGCCTGGAAGGCTTGCATTTACGTGTTCGGGCCAGGTGCGTTTGAGCATCGCCGTTAACCAATCTGATCGAACGACTCTGTAAGTTCGTCAAAACGCGGTGCCTCTATTCGCATCATTACGATCAATTCTCCGACTTCACCACAGCGATCGAAACGTTGAAGGAAACTATTGGTATTTAATCGCCGACGTTTTGGGAGCCAGCTGCCCGATCGACTGCTCGTGGCCGTCTGGGAGCTCCTAGGTTAAGGATTATCGAACCGGCATATTCTTCCGGTCGTTCGGGTCTAACGCCGGATTTTCGGCCAGCCCCGTTTGGATCAACGCCTCATATCACTCCTTTGGAGCCCAGATTTCGAAATCGAGAGAACTTGAGCGGACCAGTAGAGGTCTGGATCTTGCTACTGGGAAGACTAGAGACGCACGAAGACTGCACTGTGTCACGCGGTCTCCACTCGTCCCTATTTCGTATCTAAGCGAGTCACGGTTCCCACCCATTGTAGATACGAGGTTTCAGAGTGCAGTTGCGAACCCTCTTTTCGTTGATTATTTGTCGGATGCGGCTATTTCGAGTGGTACGGCCTTAGCGCCAAGAGTCGGTGTTCGGCGCCACAACACAAGACATAATACCGTCAGGAACGAAAGCACGGGGAAAGGGATTAATGCGGTTTGTAGTCCCGCGGTGGTGGCGATAAATCCGACTAATAAAGGGGAGGCGACATTGACCAAACGCCCAATTGTCGCTGATATCCCTAGGCCGGAGGCCCGTACCGCCGTGGGAAAGAGCTCATTCATCCAGACACTAATGACTCCCCACATCCCAAGCACAAAGAATCCCACGACGGGGGACATCAACAATAAGGCGGTCGGATTCAGTATATGCGTGAAAGTATAAAAGCACACCCCTTGGCCTAAGGTAAAGATGATGGTCAGAGTCTTGCGACCCCAGCGATCCGATAACCACCCCGAGAGCACTTGCCCCGCAATCGCTGCCGCGACCCACAACACCAAATCGGTAGATTCTTGTGCGACGGTTAAGTGGACGACTTTGACTAAGTATAGCGGGAACCAGACCATGGCGGTAGAAAACACCACCGTACCGGTGATTTGCAACAGAGACGCTAACGCAACGCTCGGAAGGAGCTTGCGATGAAACAGCGTGCGGATGATGGCTCCAGGGGATACATGGTCCGCTGTCGCTCGCTTTTGGTCAGACCAGGTGCGCGATTCTCGCATACCAAAGCGGATCCATACGACCAAAACGGCGGGAATCACGCCGATCCAAAATGCGATGCGCCAAGCTATGTTCGGCGCCACTGATCCCAGCCACTGATGGGCGAGGACCAAGACCACCAACGTGGCGAAGAGATAGCCTACGGGCCAAAACGCCTGCTGCATTCCAAGCCAGCGCCCTCGCACATGGTCGGTCGTTTGTTCGGCCATATACGCCCAACCTACGGGGATTTCGCCACCCACGGCCAAACCAGAAAACGAGCGACTCCCTATTAAACTCCCGAACCCGGTAGAAAATCCGGTCAGTAAGGCTCCGACAGCATAGCCGGAAATAGTACCCATCAAAAGTGGACGTCGCCCCCATAAATCCGCTAAATAACCCGCAATCGCTGCACCGAATGCGTACATAAATAAAAATGCCGAGGTGATGGTACCAATGGTCAGATAGGTCAGATGCAAGCTGTGCGACATCCACGGCAAAACTAATCCGAACACGCTATTGTTATAACCATCAAATGCATAACCTAGTCCCGTCACTAACAGGGCTGATAGTATAATCCGTCGGCGCATCTCAAGCCTCACTTTCACCCCAGGCAGTGTCGGCATAATACGCCGCCGGGAGGTTGGGGACGACCGCCGTCTTCGACAAGGACACCATGGCCGTATCTGGGCCACCGTCTTGTTCCCACAAGGCAAACTGCATCCCGTGGCGTAGCGCTAATTCGTAACTTTCAGGACGCAAAGCCCCAGGGGGCACCACCAACGTGTCCACTCCTTCCTTCGCCAGTGCCTTCACCGCTGCGGGCCGTTGACCGTGTTCTGGGGGAATTTGTTGCCCGGGATTGGACATGGCTAGAAATTCCCGGGTGGTCATATTAAACACTAAGAGGACTGGTGACGTTTCCAAACTTGGTGAAGTGATTGAAGAACCCATTCGCATAAAATCGCCTCCGTATTTAGTTAAACGTTTGACCTCAATTCAGTGATAATTATGCCACAATACGCACAATACAGTCAATGATAGACCGGGAGAAACTTCTTTTTGCGTCCGTATATTCAATAAAACGAACTTGTAATCCATATAAGCATCCTTGACGTATCAGTGTTCACACCGTACTATGAAACCTATTAAGGCAAACGTTTTATCTGCGGAGGGATGACAATGGGCGTGTTAGATGACATTATCGTAGTGGAAGCTGCCACATTACTGGCGGGACCCATGGCCAGCGGTCTTTTAGGAGATTTTGGGGCTCGGGTGATAAAAGTCGAACTTCCCGGTCGCGGTGACCCCTTGCGCGATCACGCCCCCTTTGATCATCAGGTGAGCCTTTATAGCAAGGTCACGAATCGGAATAAAGAAAGTATCGTGCTCGACTTGCACCAAGAGGCTGATCGGATGACGTTGCGTTCCTTATTGACTCACGCCGATGTCTTTGTGACCAATTTTCGGCCGGCGTCCTTGGAGCACTGGCATCTGGATTATGGCAGTCTCCAATTGGAGTTCCCCCGCTTGGTCATGCTACAAGTGAGTGGGTTTGGTAACGAAGGCCCGTATCGTGACAAACCTGGGTTTGCTCGAATTGCCGAAGCGTTTGCGGGGCTAACCTATATTACGGGATATCCCGACTCCCCGCCGACCTTTACGGGGTACCCTGTCGCTGACGGCATGGGAGCGGTCTTCGGGGCGTTGGGCGTGATGCTTGCGTTGTATGAGCGACAGCAATCGCAGCAAGGCCAACTGGTGGATTTGCCGCTTTATGCGCCGATATTACGCATGATGGAGCACTTAGTCATCGGCTATGAAGAACTGGGAATGGTGCCGGAGCGTCAGGGCAGTGTCAATCCCGTGGTGGCCCCTAATAACGTGTTTCAATCGGCGGACCATGAATGGGTTATCCTTCCGGTGTCTACGCAAACAATGTTCGAACGGGTTGCCAAAATGGTCGATCATCTTGATTGGATCGAAGACCCTCGGTTTCATAGCAATGCCGAACGCATCACTCACCGGATCGAGTTGGAGTCGACCATTGCGGCGTGGATTCACGCCCGGTCTTTGTCGGACGTGGCAGAAGCCTTGGATCGACACGATATTGCATGGGGTAAAGTCAACACCATGGCTGATGTGTGTCAGGATCCCAATATCCTGGCGCGAAAGGAAATTATTCGCGTGTTTGATCCCGAGTTACAACGGCCCCTAGCCATGCAAGGCGTCATTCCGCGCTTAACCCGTACCCCAGGTCGAGTCGATCATCCGGGTCCCGCCTTAGGAGCCCATACGGCACGCATCTTGCAAGAATTTTTGGAGAATGCGCCTACCAGAGGTACGGAAATCGGACATCGGTAGGCGTCATTCGTGGGAAGGAGGGAGAGCATGAATCTGGGCTCATCCACGCTGGTGGTGGAACCCTTGTTGACGGGCTCGGTGACCACGACGGCGGACGGCAACCTGGTCTTGGCGACCGTGACGTCCATTCGATCCAGAGCCCGCCATATTTTGGTGGACACCGGTGGATTCAACCAGCAGCTGGCGTTGCAACAACGACTCGAACCATTACCGCCGGTGACGAGCATCATTGTCACGCATTTCCATTGGGATCATTGTGCCAACCTACGATTATTTCCGGGAATCCCCGTCTATGCCATGACGGAGCCCAAGTGGTTTGATCGGGCGACGTTAGGGGATGTGCAATTAATTCCGACCATGGTTTCGGTGCATGAGGGAGACACGGTGGATGGTCTGGCCAACATTTGGGAGGTGCCTGGCCACACCGCTAATCACGTTGCCGTCGCAGTGTTAGGGGATCATGGCCGAGTACTGATAACCGGCGATGCCATCTCGGATACCACGGATGCCGCCCAGGGAGCACCTCATCTAGCCTTCTATTCCGAGATGGAGGCGCGTCGGCAGGTGGGGCGACTGCTGACGGCAGCAGACTGGATTATTCCTGGCCATGGGGCACCGTTTGAGGTGTTCCACGCATGACGACAAGAGCGCGGGAAAAAAAGTCAGACACAGTGACGATTAAAGAGATTGCCGCACGATGCCAACTGAGTACGAGTACGGTCTCTCATGTGTTGAACGGACAGAGTGGGCGGTATAGTGAAGACACCGCGCAACGCGTGTGGCGGGCCATTAGAGAACTCGGGTATCAACCCAACCACATTGGCCGGATGTTACGTAAGGGAAACGATTGGTTGTACGGAGCCCTGGTGCCGAATCTAGCCAATGTGTTTTATGCGGACTTTGTGCACGCCCTGGATATTGCTTTGCAAAGTCAGGATCGCTTGTTGCTGACGGTCAGTGTTGGAGACACTCTTGAACTGCAACAACGTACGATGAAAAACATGAATGGGGCGATGCTCGCGGGCTTGGTTTTGATCGGCAGCACCGCGCAAGAATTGCACCAAATCGTGACCTTGAGTCACCGCAATACCCGTCTTGTATTCGTGAATCGGGGAACGACCGGTCTCTACGCCAATTATTGCGGGGTGGGGATTGACAACTTTGGCGCGGGAAAAGATCTTGCGGTGGTGGTTCGCCGTGGAGGTCGACGCCGTCTCGCGCTGTTACGTGGTCCAGATTTTTCGTATGCGAGTCGCCAGCGCTATGAAGGTTTCTTAGCCGGATGGGTCGATCACGGCCCCGACGTGGCCATCGTGTATGATGCCACCATCAGGTTGACCCCCGACGCGGGGTTTGCGGCAGCCCAGGAAGCGGTAGGTCAGAATCCTGACGTGATTTATTGCGGAAACGATATGGTGGCGTTAGGGGTGCTTGAATACTGTGCGACTCATGGCATTAGGGTACCCGATCAGATCCTTATCACGGGATTTGATTACAACTCGATGACCCAAGTATTGGGACAACGGCTAATGACGGTAGCCCAACCAATCGATGCAATGGCGCTGACCGTGGCGGAATGGTTGTCAATGCCCCAGCCCGAGCAACCAGTCCACCGGATTATGCCGCATCGGGTCGTCCTCCCCCGAGGATGGAACGAGGGACCGGGGGCGACGACGAGAGAATCTTGACGAAGGAGGATCACACGGTGATTACAGCCCAGACTCCGAGTGTCAAAAAATGGGAAATAAAGATTTAAAAGACAGAATATTCCGCAAAGTAATCGGATTATCGGATCGCGAAGTCGTGGAGCATGAACAACCTACCGTCTCCCTCAGTGGTCGAGCTGTCAGGCGACCCCCATATCTTTCCCCATACCGGCATCACCTTGGCGACGCGGATCCTGGCGGACCGCGTGAATTGGTTGGCGGTCGTCGATCAGTTGTTGCCCTGGGATCCGGTGCGGGCGCGGATCGCGCCCAGTATCGTGCTCTTGACGCTGATTATGAATGTCTTGACCCCACAGAATCCGCTCTACCCTGTCGGACTCTGGGCCGAATCCGTGCCGTTACCCATTCTGCGGGGCGAGGGGATTACCGCGCATCAATTCAATGATGATGCGCTGGGGCGGGTGCTGCTCGCGACCTTAGGCCCCCGGATGCGCGCAGTACAGGATGCGGGACCGACGATGCTATATACGGACACCACGGCCTTTGCGTTGTTCGGTGATTACCCGAATCAAGACACGGGGCCGTCGGCCCCGGTCGAGCTGACCTGGGGGCACAGTAAGGATCATCGGCCGGATTTGCGCCCAATCATGGCCGGATTAACCGTCGATGGAACCGGTTGCGTGATGGGGGGAACCATGCTCTCGGGCAATACCTCGGATCGGGCCTGGCATCCGGCCTGGTTGGAGCAACTGGAGGGAGATTTTCCCGACGATTTTTGGAAAGAGAGTGACTATATCGCGGATTCCGCCCTCATCGCCGAGGCGGCTCTCAGCCCAATTCGCGCCCTCGGCATGCACTGACTAGGTCGCCTGCCGGTGATCTTCGGCCTCTGTGATCGGTTGAAAGATCAGGCGTGGACTGCCGCCGACGCGTGGCACGATCTTGGCGCCCTCGCCGCCAAAAAACGGGGACCCCCGCCACGTATCGGGTGCAGACGTTCGATACGACCTTATATGATCACCCGGCGCGGGCGTTCGTCTATCATTCCAGTGCACTCGACAAGAAGAAAGAACATGCTATTTGACCAAAATTGGACCCTTCATTGCCCCGTCAATATTTGGTCGAATGCCGACGCTGCACCAGCCAAAAGACGATCCACTTGAACGCCTCAAGGATTTGAATTCGCGGACGGGGAGTGCTCACGGTCGCAGGAATAAAGGTCAAATGGATGTCTGAGAGTGAGAAAACCCACCGGAAGATGGCGACGGTACGAGGCATATGCCAGGAGGAGGTGACAATTGCAAGACTCTGGGAATGTCTTTGAAGCAGCACTGCCCGTGTATGCAAGGCGTTGTCCATGGTGCTGAAGGAATTTCCATCCACCAATATTTCTCGTGTATACCCGTAAGACCTGGTGAGTAACTGTTGCATGAGAGATGTTTCTGCGGGAGTCCCGCTGATAATCAGCGTGGCAGCGGGATGTTGGAGACTGAAGCGATAACCTGCGCTAGTACGAAATGGTAAGTCTGGACCGCCTAAGATTACGATGCTGTCAATGGGAACCGTCATGAACAATCCTCCAGTACGTCATTATCGCGTCGAGTTAAGTAAAAGGATACGTGAGCGATAAACAAGAGGCAACTTTTTAACAATAGCCCATCATATCTCTTATTTTGCGACGAGGGGGAAAGACAAGAAAAATTGGCAGTACGGACCATTGATTTGACCGAATCACTGATACAATCTGATCAGGATCAAAGAACAATTGCCATAAGGCCGTTCGCACGGTTTCCCTCTAACCACTCATCCGAATATATGTTGACTGCGTGTCACATACTGTAGTTTTTTCCTGGTTCACACAGGGTGCGCAGAAGCAGGAATATGGACGATGATAGCGAACTTATCTTTAATGGCGTTGTGAGCCATAAAAGTTAAGTCGTATGGAAAGTCACCAAAAGACGCTGGAGTGAGGTAATGGATCAACGGACACCACCTCGCATGAACGTGCCGTTAAGCCGTCAGGTTTATGCCAAAGAATCACGCGTCCCGCCAGATCTGGCCGCCAGCGTGGGTGTTGCTCTGCTCTTATCTTTGCTGGTGCGGGTACACGTTTTGATACCATTCCGCGTTATTGCGGGGTTGGCGATAGGACTAGTTATTCCAGGATATCTGCTGGTGTGCTGGATATTTCCCAAACGGGAGTCGCTCAAGGGATGGGAACGCGCAGGCGTTGTGCTGGTCTCGAATATTGCCATCATCATCATGATGGGATTATTAATGGCGTTATTCAAGATTCCCTTGGTTACGATAACGGTGGCTAATACCTTAACCGTTCTTATTGTGGTGTTGGCAGCCATCGTGTTCTGGACTCGGCAGAATGATCCGACCATAGAGCCCGCCTGGGATTTCTCATGGGTACGGTCTAAACGGGTACGCGCCGCAGTTTTATTGATGGTAGCGCTTAGCGGTTTTGTATGGTATGTGGTAGGCACTAATCTCAACAAGCAGTATACGGCGTTTTCGCTGACCAACACCCACGACCAGTTAAGCGGCTATCCTTATCTTCTTCAGCCGAAACAACTGGATCCGATGCGGTTGAATATTTTCAACCCCTCACAGGCTACCCAAAGCTATGTTGTGATTGAGCGGACGGCAGGGCGGATTATTTTGAGGCAACCGGTAACGGTTGCACCCAAGCACCACTGGTTTCAGATTATTGACTTGCCTACCGTCGGAGTCGGCCCATTGGTACACTTACACTTTATCTTAACCACGGGAAAGGGGGAGACTATTCGTCAACTATGGATTACCTATCACGTGGCACCATGATTGGTCTTCTGTTGGGGTTGGGAGAACGCTTCCTAGGATGTGCACCGCATTCAGGGGATTTATTAACCAGGCGAAAAGCTGTTGACCAAACGCAACACACTTGTGCAACCCCTCACGGATTCGTGTGGCAGGCGCTTTCGCCCCGAGGACTGGGTTTGTATGGCTTAAGGCAGGTCACGGGATGATGCGAGTGCAGCGGACAACCCGAGTTCGTCGGTCAGTGATCTTGCCTAGCTTTTGGTATCAGCCGTGGTTGTATGTTGGGTTGCTAGGGGCCACTGAAATCGTCTCGGATATCTGGAATCCGGTACTAGGGATTTGGTTGCATGTGTTTTTGGCCGTTGCTATTGGGTGGCAGGGGACACAAGAGACTAACCTTGACCGTCGCCATTTTTATTGGGTTTTGGCGGTTTTGGCCTTGGTCCGCGTCATTAGCTTTGCCATTTCTGCACATAGCTTACCCGGGGTTTGGTACTATGTCTTGGCTGAAACCCCGCTAATGGTGGCAACTTTGGTAGCCCGCAGGGCATTTGGCCTATCGTGGTCTAAAATCGGTGTGCAGTGGTCAAGGTATTGGGTCTTAGGCTTGCTGGTTGTCGGGACGGGTCCTGCTCTAGGATTGGCGGAAAGTCATATTATTCATCCCGCCGCTCTTATCGGTTCGTTGTCCTGGGGACATGCCATTGTCCCTTCGGTATTTCTGATTATCTTTACCGGGCTGACGGAAGAACTGCTGTTTCGCGGGCTCTTGCAATATTACGCCGTGAAGATTATGGGGAATTGGGCGGGGATTGTGTTTGTCGCGGTAGCCTGGAGTTTGCTGCACATTGGGTGGCACTCTGCCTGGGACGTGCTGTTTGTGTTTGGCGTAGGTCTTGTGTGGGGATGGGTGCGGCAGAAAACGGGATCGATTGTTCCTACAACCATAGCCCACGGTCTGGCCAATATTGTGCTCTTTCTTATCGTGCCGTTCCAATAAAAAACATGAACCAAAGGTTCATGTTAAAGGATTCAAATGTTTATCTGAATGGACCTATCGAAAGAATACCGCAATTTGTTGCAACAGCACCACGGCGACTGCAATGGCCAGCGGGGCTATCACGATGGACATGCTGCGATGCACTTCAAGCGTGCCGTTAGACTTGGACGCTCCGATGACATCACGCATGATTAAGGCAAATAGGAGCAACACTAGTGGCAACTCTCCCAGAAGATGGAGGTTGCTCCCCCCCGCAGCAGTGGTAGCTGCGACCACGACCATCATAATGCATTCACCTCGTCTTTCATTATATTACTTGCATTATACATCGTCCTTGATTAATATCCTAGGATTTGGAGAAAATTTATCGTAAAATATTTGGAGAATCATGGAAGTGTTGTCAGTGGCAGAGAGCGCCGATTAGCGAATGAAAACGCGATCAATTTTCTATGGGGGGACATGTGTCATGATGGCATTAACTGGAGTTGCTCTATAAACCGTTTCGCCTAATAATTCGTAAATGAGTGAAGCTATGCGGATTGGGTTGTTCACCTATGGTATGAACGATAAACTCACGGGCATTGGACGTTATGCCATGCAACTGAGCTATGCGATGCGCAAGGCCGCTTCCGATGTAGAAATCGTCCTCATCAATCCCTATCCCCACTCTCCATTGACCTGGTACCAGGATTTTCCCGTCGTTTCGGTGCCGAGCCTTCAACGGCTACCGGCCGTTGTGGTGTGGGGACCGATTGCATTAGAGCGTATCGCGGCCCGTCACCACCTCGATATTCTCCATGATCCCTGCGGGATAGCACCCTTTTTACCGACCCAGGCTGTGCGCCATGTCGTTACTATTCATGACGCCATTCCCTTAATATATCCGCAGCTCAATCCCTGGCTTGGGCGCCTGGTGTTCCATACCGGGGTACCGTGGTCAAGATCGACCACGGCTAAAGTGATTACCGACAGTCTGAGTGCACAAGCGGATCTGGCCGAATACGCCCGGATTCCCAAGAGCCATATCATGGTTATCTATCCCGGAGTCGATGTCTTGGATCCCGATGAGGTCACTTCGCTGCGTCAGGCTGCCTGCCCCCCTGGACTACTAGAAAGTATGGGAGAGCCCTACTTTCTCTATGTCGGGGCCATCAATCCGCGAAAAAATGTCGCACGAATCATTGAGGCGGTAAAGATGCTTCAGGAGCAATACGGCCGTACCCGTCTTATTATCGTGGGGCCAGACAAGCCTTCGGGAATACCGGTGAACAGTGATGTTGTGCAATATATAGGATATGTGGATCAAAAGACGTTAGATTTTCTCTATGTGCATGCTTCTGCGGTGTTGGTGCCCTCGTTGTACGAGGGCTTTGGATTTCCGGCGCTGGAAGCCATGGCACGCCATACGGTGGCCATTGTGTCGAATGTGTCCTCACTGCCGGAGGTGACACGAGACGGTGCGATGCACGTAGATCCTCACAGCACGAAAGCATGGGTCACCGCCATGCACTCTGTGCTGATCGACCAGGAATTGCGCGAGGGCATGGCACGGCGCGGATACAGTGTGGCGCAAACTTTTACTTGGGAGAAGGCGGCCCGTGACACCATCGCGCTCTATCGACAGGTGTTGTTGGGACAATCGGCAAGGGAGGAGTCCTCCTGAATCAGGCGAAAATTTTAATTGATGTTACCCCCTTGCAATCTGAGCATCGATTGCGCGGCGTGGGAACATATGTCTATTATCTTGTCCAGGAATTGTTGGCGTCCCATGGGGAGTCTTTACAGTTTCTTGCATCGACGGTGGGGCGGTCCATGATAGAAGGGGCGCTAGACCCGATCTGCTGGGGGTTTAGACCGCACAAACCGGCGCAGGTCTATTGGTTGTACAACGAACTCTTTCTACGGTCAGCCTTAACTCGCACCAAGCCGTCACTCTTTCATGCCACAGATTTCAACGGGGTGCCAACAAATTCCAGAATCCCGGTCGTCACCACTTTATTCGATCTCACGCCGTTAACACTCGGGGGAGATACTCAGGGGTTATCCAATCGCCTCAGTGGCTGGCGTTGGAAGACGTACTACTTTCGTAAATTGCCGTACGTTGACCACATTATTGCGATAAGTGAGCATGCTAAATCCGAAGCCTGCAAGATCCTGAGCATAGATCCAGAACAAATAACCGTGATTCCCCTAGGCGTGGATCACCAGCGGTATACCCCTGAAGCTAAAGGCCAGGGGGCATACACATCTTATCCTCCATATTTTTTGTATGTTGGCGGCTCGGATGCGAATAAGAACCTGCGGCGTTTGATCGATGCTTTTCAATTCATCAAGGAGCAATGGAAAGACGTGCAATTAGTGCTCGCTGGGAAATGGTCTCCAGGGGCTACACAGGAATTCGAAACGGTTATTCAAGAGAAGCGACTGGCAAGCCGGGTACGACTTCTCGGATTTGTGCCGACCGCAGATCTTCCGAGTCTCTATGCCAACGCCATTGCGTTCGTTTTTCCCTCGTTATCCGAAGGATTTGGGCTGCCCGTTGTCGAAGCTATGGCGGCGGGGCTTCCCGTGATCGCTTCGGACATCGAGATACTCCGCGAAGTGGCGGGAGATGCCGCCATCTTAGTAAATCCCACCGATACCGAAGCCTGGGCCCATGCCCTGCAATCGGTCCTTTCGTCTGCCCAGGTTGCCAACCATTACCGTCTGGTTGGGTTGCAGCGTGCTAAGCTCTTTCATTGGCATAGGGTGGCTCAAAAAACCTGGACTGTCTATAACCAGGTGCTGGGACAATAACCTATTAGGGCATGACCTGATAGGTACTTTCTTCGTGTCTCAGAACATCCCTTAATGTGATTTCCCAAGGGATTTGGGGGGCCCAATGGACGGCGTCGCTGATCGCCTCTCGGTTTCCTATGAGCATCGGTCGATCATTGGGACGATCTTTTAGCGGATCACGCTTGACTTCCACATCAGACAACTGGGCTAAGCCCATCATCTGGTGGAGTACCGACATTAACTTGTGACCCGATCCAGAACAAAGATTGAATAGGCGGCGCTCATAAGTTTCGGTACATAAAAGGCGGTAAGCGACCGCGGCATCGCGTACATCGAGAAAATCGCGAGTGACGTCGAGATTGCCGGTGTAAAGAGTGTGGAGACGTTGCAGTTTGGTGCGAATAATTTGATGGGCAAAGTCCGTTAGGACAAAGCCTGGGCGCTGCCCCGGTCCGACGATGTTAAACGGGCGGACAATCACAAGGTTAACTGGGGTCTCTCGCGCCAACTGAGTCAGCAAAAGTTCTGCGGTTTGCTTGGAGGTAGCATAGGGGCTGCGGGGATCAATGGGGCGTAATTCATCGATGGGTTGTGTCTCTAAAAGGTCCGAGGAATAGATTTCCGCGCTACTGAGATGCACAAAGCGGGATACCGGTACTGCCATTGCTGCTTGCCACAGATTGACGCTCCCAATTACATTGGTAGCGATGGTCGTGGCGGGATCTTTCCACGATTGCGCTACCGAACTGGCCCCGGCTAAATGCAGGATTGCGTCGGGGCGACAGGCATTCATCTTTTCGATGACGTCTTTCTTGTCCAATAGGTCAATTCCGTCGCGACTGGGACCGTTCCAAGAACTGACTGTAATTCCATGGTGCTCAAGCTCTTGCACCACGTAACGGCCAATAAAGCCATCGGCCCCGGTCACCAGGATACGCATTAGCGCAGTTCCCGCAAAGTGCGCGATGGTTTTTGTGATGCGCCGTGTTCCTCAACCAGTTTGACGTCAGCCTCTACCATGAGGCGCACGAGGTCAGAAAACGCCACGGTCGATTGCCATTGGAGTCGTTCTCTAGCTTTGCCGGGATCGCCAACGAGAAGATCCACTTCAGCAGGACGAATAAACTTAGGGTCAATTACCACGTAATCGTGGTAATCCAGGCCGACCGCCATAAAACTTTCTTCAACCCACTCTCTTACAGAATGAGTGGATCCTGTGGCTAACACATAGTCTTCGGGTATCTCTTGTTGCAACATCCGCCACATGCCGTCCACGTAATCCGGCGCGTATCCCCAGTCTCGTCGCGAGTCTAAGTTGCCTAATCGCAATTCCTGTTGCAATCCGGCTTTGATGAGGGCCGCAGCGTAGGTGATTTTTCGGGTCACAAATTCTGTGCCACGGCGTGGCGATTCATGGTTGAACAGGATCCCGGAGCATGCGTACAACCCATAGCTTTCACGGTAATTGACGGTAATCCAGTGACCGTACAACTTTGCGACGCCGTAGGGACTCCGCGGGTAAAAAGGGGTTTTTTCGGATTGGGGGACTTCTTGGACTTTCCCGAACATTTCACTGGTGGACGCCTGGTAAAAACGAATGTTCCTATTAACATCCAATATGGCGTTTAAGATCCGCGTGACACCGAGTCCGGTAACCTCGCCGGTCAAAATGGTTTGGGACCAGCTTTCGGGCACAAAAGATTGGGCGGCTAAATTATAGACCTCGTCTGGTTGGCAGTTCTCTAAAATGAGGCGCAGCGACCGTTCGTCCAAAAGGTCACCGGAGACAAGTTTTAAGGCATCGCCCAAGTGATAAATGCGTTCATAGGGCAAGGTGCTGGTACGGCGCACTAATCCGTAGACGGTATAACCTTTGGCTAACAGTAACTCAGCCAAATAGGAACCATCTTGACCGGTAATGCCGGTAATGAGGGCAGTTTTGGACATGGGGGACCTCCCTGTAGTGTGAATTTATCCTTCAATGTGTTACCGAAATGTTATAAACCTAACCACCACACCTTACGATCATGATACTTTGGTAGAGGCAAGAATTATACGCCACCGGACCATAACCCACGATCACAACATGAACGGCAATCCATATCGAGCAAATCTAGCAATTGTGTGTTGGATCTCGGGATTTGCTAGCGGATTCAAATCCTTCTTGCGTTCCCACATGCCAGAGCGTTTGACCAGCCACGGTAATAATGCTGCACTGGTGACCGTGGAACCCAAGATCACAAATCCGATGTGTGCTCCAAAGATCACAACAAGCTACGGAAATTGGGATAAGCACGCCCAAAATAACGGTTACCAATCGAAAATTTCGATATGAATCAATTAACGGGCTTTCTTTCGTCATTGTGGCGGCAAGCCGTTTTGAAATAATGTTTGGGGAACCGTCCGATAAATTTGTGCTTGCCCATTATCGTAAATGCAATTTCTTTGTTGGTAGGGAGGAATGTTTTTGTGTTGAACCATAGAATTTTCGATAACTTCTGGTGAAATCAGGATGTCTTTGTCCGAGGATGCATAATGGTACCCTGTGACCTGGCTGCTTGTCCCAGTCGAAGAAGACAGCATAGCGTTAGCATAAACAAGGCGATTATCCGGCCCAGACCACAATGTGGCATCGATGGAGTGGCGATCAAACGCGGTAAGAGATTCCTTTTCCGCAGGGGTGTAAAACATCCATTGATTAGAAATCGCAGGATCCAGCGTGCTTTTAAATAGTCCAATTAAAATAAACAGAGACAAGAGGCCGCCAGTAATGGCGGCAAATTTGCGCCGCGATACCAACGATAACCGACGATACCCTTGAGCTAACCCCCACACAAGTAGGGGGGAGGCCATGAGGGCAAAGTATGGGAAATTACGGACTTCGAGGTTTGTTCCGGCATTCATCCCCGTAAAATCCATCGGGATAGCAATCGCGACCAGAAATCCGAATGCTCCATAGAGGGATAATAAGAAGAGATGCTCCAGCGTCCGATGCTGTTGT
This sequence comes from Bacillota bacterium, assembly GCA_021797515.1. Classification (GTDB taxonomy): domain Bacteria; phylum Bacillota; class Sulfobacillia; order Sulfobacillales; family Sulfobacillaceae; genus Sulfobacillus_C. The sequence goes on from JAJZZP010000075.1 coordinate 20,767, forward strand.
TTTTTAATCACCAGCCGCCAAATCTCTTGAACCCAGACCAGGAGTGACAAGAGGAATAAGACCCAACGAAAGGATGCCACAAGAAACTGAGCAACATAGCCAGACCATTGGGATGCGGGAGCCGAATAGGGGTTACTTGACGTGTGTAACGTTAAAAACAGATTGGTGATCTTCGTAATGGCTCCATGCAGTAGCTGAAAATCATGGCCAGCAGGCGGGAAAACGTAAAGCATGACCCACCACACCAACAACCAGGTTGCACCGACATAGCTGGTTAGCCGTACAATTTGTCCTCGGTAGCGCGCCGCCGCCGGAACATTGCGGTTGATGAGAAAAGCTCCGGCTATCAACGTAATCGTGGAAGCGACAGCAAATGTGGAAGCAAAGTAATCGTTGACCGTGGCATTGATAAAGGCAAAAGTATAAAACAACATAATCCATGCAGTCGCGGCCCGCCAATTACCTTCGTAGACGACCTCGAAGCTACGGAACAGTGCCACAAGGGCCATTAACATCAAGGCGATATTGAGCTTTTCATGATTGCCTCTGAGGACCGTGAACATCAAATCGGGCACGGCAAACAACAAGAGCACAGACAACATCGCGAGTCGTGAGGATTTGAGAAACGTGTGGTATGCCACAAAGGCCGTCACCAGGAGCAAGATCACGCCGATAAAGGGCATAATGATGGTATTCATGACGGAGACGTTCAACCCGGTTAATAAGGACAACGTGCCTAGCCAAGTGGGGTAGCCAAACCCATGGGTATATTGACCCGCAAATAACACGGATTTTGCTTGAAGCATAGACCGAGTGACTTGGGTAAAGACCGCCGTGTCATTTTCCGCCCATAGTCCACCATAGCGGAGAACAAAGTATGCGGCATACAGAAATCCTATGACGATAAGGGCCATCGTCTCTACTTTCGGATGCAGTCGATTCGACGATGTCTGATGCATTATAAAGTTCTCCTCCAAATCCAAAATCCAGATCCAGATATCACAATAACCAACAGGAGGACTATCAGCGCTTCTTCCATGGATGGCGAACTATCCGTCCACAGTTTTTGGGGACCGGTTCGTGGAACCACGCTGGATGATAAGACATTTGACGCCAACTTCACTCCGTTCCATTGCACTACTAGTTTTGACGTGCCCGCATGAGTTGGCGTCCACGGAACCGAAAGGATATCGGTACCATGCGGCATAATTTGGGCTGTTTGTGATGATTGTTGACGGCCATTGATCATCACCTTCACTGTGCCCGAAGCGATGTAATTTGCGTGGTTGGTCACGGGAATGGTGACCGTGGTGGGAATGTTTGCTTGAGCACTATTTGGCATTATTTTACTGACCGAGATCGGATCACTCATCAAGGGTGCAACAGACCATCGCTGAGTATGTTGATTATATGAGATGACCACAGGATGGCGCCCTACCACACCTAGACCGGGAATTTGATTGGTCCATGGAGCCGTACCATGAGGAATTAAGGTGAATTGAAATCCTGTGTTGGTGTCGAGAACTGACTGTATAGTGCCCTGTCCCAGAAGTTCGCTGCCAAAATAGTGGTTGAGCCACTGCGATAAGTGCAAAGGATCGTTTCCTGTGCGATAGCCTGACACTGCATTGACAAAATGGCTCCATGTGGATTTGCTGTCCGGCGGCATGATCGTGAAAGCACTGGGCGAATATGCGACGTGATCTAAAATGACACCATGGGGGCCTTGATAAAGCAGGGCATCCGGCAAGGCATATAGTTGTGATACGACATGAGGATGGCCCTTTAGAGTGTCCACCAGTTCCCATGCGTTGATATACTTCCCCTGATTCAAGTTGCGCTCAACTAGGGAGTATTGATGATTAATATTCCATAACCCGCCTTGGGCATAAAGAAGGTGCAACCGCCCATCAACGGGGCTGACATAAAGGCGCGGCCGGTGATTGGAATTCACGCGATATTCGCCGCGGAGCCCTTGCGGGATAGATCGGAACATCGACAAATTGGGGGTAGCCGTCCACCCCATCCAGTATCCGGTGCCGATGTTCTGGGCCGGCCAGGTATAAATGCCCTCAGTCGTCGCGTAATGGCCGGATTGCACATCAATAAAGGTGGTGGAAGGCCACTGGTGCGATAGCACCCATGAAGGGTACTGATGGTAGCTAGGTGCTTGTACAACAAAACGTCCGCCGGCAATAGCCACGTGGTCGGTATAGGAATGAAATCCGAACACATCCACTTTGAAGTCAAAGTTGTTGTTGCCAGGATGATCTGCCCAACTGTACCGTACGTTTTCTTCCGGTTTATTTATTAACAAGGTTTTCCCTAGTAAACTAGGAGACCACGGATCATTCGAATAGAAATGTTGAGTTCGGATAATGAGGTTAGGATAGGCTTTCGGTGTCGGGGATAAATTGTAAAAACCCCAAGGGCTTTCAAAATCTAACTTGTTAATCACATGATTTCCCGTCTTTAAAGGACTAATAGAGTAAAAGTCGTAACCGTTTGCTTGACTACGTACGCTTACCACCTCGGAAAATCGTGTAATTTTTCCTGTCGCCCAATTAACCACAATAGGGGGAGTTAGAACGTTTGGGGTGCTTTGTAAGAAATGACCAGAAAAAGCGACGTAGGGCCATAACGGCGACACACTGGGAGCAAAAGTCCACGATGATGGTGCACTCTCACGTTGGGCATAATTGACACGGTATACCCCTTCACCAGGGAAGCTGGGCACTAATTGTCTCAAATCCCAAAGCGGCACACCCGACGCGCTGGTATGGGTTTGGATGGTAGCCAATAATTCATGGCTGCCTACATTTTTTAGGGGCCCCGGGTGAATTACTTTGTTTGTAGGTAGCCCCCCTTCCCACAGAGCGTAAATAGGTCCGAACACTTTCACGCTTAGGTTGTAATTTGGTATACCGTGTCTTACCCAGTAACCTCCCTGAGCCGTGATAACGAGAGAAGGTTTGAGTGTGGATGGTAATAAGAGTTGGTTGCCATCCCGCTTTAAAGGGATGGTAGTATGGCCAGGTGGCGCTTCATAAACGTAGGCATACGCATTAGATACACGGCCTAAATTTTTTAGCTTGACTGCCAGAGATGGCTGAGTATTGTGTTTAACGTAATAGAAAATTTCTCCAGAACCAGCAGTACCTTCAGCTAACGACCGGAACGGGACATCCTGGAGACCTATGTACGACACTCTTATGCCTGGTGTCTGGGACGCATCGACTGGGTGCTGAATCGATAGGATTGCCAAACTTGTTAATAAGCTTGCGGCAGCCATTTTATAAAACATACGACCCATGATTGCGAATCGGTACTCTGCAGACATTTAGATATCACCCGCGTCTAATTTTTGTGTTTGGTTTCTCAGGAGTGAAACAAAATCAAGAATAGGCTCCATTGTCCATCCGACTCGGATTGCGATAAATGCATAAAGAACTTGAGTCTTTCTTTTAATGGTTCCGATACGCCAAAGCTTTGGAAGAATGTGGTTTAAGTCTTCTTTGTTACGACTTATTAAATCATAACGAAGTCTAGCCAAATAAGCATCTGAAAGCAGATTTCGATGGGCATCTATGATTAACTCTTGAGATAATTTGAGGTATGATCGAACCGAATCTTCTAGTAGCGAATAGGTCTCCAATGCGTGCCTAAGTCGGCCCTCAATTAACTCGACACCCATACTTTTGGTCACTTGTGATGAGTGGAGACGATAATAACCCATGACCTCATTAGTCCACACAACTGCCCCAGATAGAGTGCTGAGTGCTACCGTGGTAGGGAAATCAACCGCTGGGAAGTAAGAGGGCTGAATGAACCCCCCAATTTGTTTTAGAGCATTCCTATTGATTAGGAGGGTTACAGGTTGACAATGAGCTGAGGCCAGTAACAAATGTCGGAGGTAGTCTTTTGTAAATGTAATATGTCCCAAAGGCGGAGGAGGAACAGTATTTAACAAACCCGTACCTTTAGAATAGATAACTTTACCGCAAGAGAGGATAGCATCGGGACATGCCATATGTTGCTCAATTTGAGTGACTAACTTATTGGAAGGCCACCAATCATCTCCCTCAAGAATAGCCACTAATTCTCCTGTCGCGAGAGAAAGTGCCATATTATATAGCTCTCCCAAATGCCAAACTCCTTTATGCTCCCTCCGAAGTATTCTTATTCGTGGATCTTGCCTAGCGTAGGTGGTTACAATTTCCCATGTCCTATCAGTAGAGCCGTCGTCGACTATAATTTGTTCCCATTCAGGGTACGTTTGAGCGAGTACGCTTTCGATGCACTCTCCAATAAACGCTTCGTGATTGAAAGTAGGAGTGATAATACTAACCTTCATATTTGAATACCTCGTTTTCTGTAGGGGATAGGACTTCTTGCGTCTATGCGCCTAGGTTTTTCGAGTATTATTAAAAAATCTTATCATTTACAAGTGGTCATAGATTCATATACTTCATGACCAATGCGGGAACAAACCGTCTCCCATGAATTCAACCGATGGCAAGCCTTTATTAGGTCAGCGTGCATATCGTTGTATAGTTGTGGGTTGCTTGAAAGAACAGAAATTTTTTCAATCAACTCTTCTAAGGAGTGGTTTTCTACAAAGAGGTCCGTTCCGGACGATGTATAATCTTCCAAACCGTTCCCTAAAAAGGCCACTATGGGCATACCCTTCGCTAAAGCTTCAATACCCACCCGCGGGGGAGCCCCTGCTTCCCGCGTAATGACGAGAACATGATGCTTACTGTATTCCGTTTGTAGTGTATCATGCGGTAATGTGCCCAAGAAATGAACGGCTTCTTTCTTTTGGATGCGGCTAAACATCTCAACTAGTTTTTGCATCAGGGGACCGTCTCCAACTATAGTGAGTTCGTACGACTCCAACTTCGACTGTAACATTTGCCATATGCGGATTAAGTGTTCGGGATTATTCTCCGGTGCAAGACGTCCCACAAACAAAATCTTAAAAGGGAGGGAATGTTTCATGTTGTGGATCGTTGGAGAAACATCGCTTCCTAGTGGAATAACCGAGACTTTGGTGGGATTAGATCCAGTTCTTATCCACCATAGTTTCATCTCGTGGCTGGTAGCGATAATTGCCGTAGTGAATTGCGCAGCCAGATAAGACACGAAGTAATAAAATGCTGCGGATATAAAATTCAGTTTTGCGGATGATGATTGTCTTTGAAGAATACTGCCTGAGGTCGTAAAGACGACAGGTTTTTTGCGAATCAGACTACTTGCAACACCAGCAGCAAAAGCATCGGTAACGTGAATCAGGTCAAATGAATTGATATATTTTTTAACAACTAAAAGAGCTGATAAAACGCTAATTATGCGGGTGATCCCATTTTGGTCTGCATTTCTCAGCGGTTTATAGGTTGATACGTGTAGTAAAGAATGATAAAAGGGATAAATTTCTGACCGATACGGGCCAATAATTGTCACACTGACATTACTATTCACAAATTGTTGTGCCATCGCCCAGATAATGTCACTGTGGCCACCTTGTCCTGGCGTATCTGGTTTACATACGTTATCGATAAATGCAATGTGCATGGCATTGTACTCCTTAATCTGATATTATCAAGTTAGACATCCCCACTGGGGGGATTGGTTACCATACCCAGCTATTCATCATGACCTGCCATCCAGCCCGGACCGACGCAATAGAGGTTCCCAGCCAATGCTCTAATACGCCTTGGACGGGGACATGGGCTCCATACATCTTCAGATACCGTATTCGATTGAACAACGGATGCAGAATTAAGATGATGGCTGTCAACCCTAACAGCCACGACCAGAATGGCACTCCGAAAATGATAGTGGCTAACCCGCTGACAATACAAACGACCGTGACCACTGGAATGGCTAGGGTTACAAGGCTGGCGAGCACCTCTTGGTGCTCATGAAATTTCTGTCCTAACGCAAAGACATTTCGGATCCAGCGGGCTTGCTTTCTAATATATAGCGACAATGTTTCAGGGTATTCGCTATCAATCCGCGCATAAGGAACAAACGTAATTGACTGGCCGCACTCCAAAAGTTTTTTGGCCAAGAAATAATCTGTGCCCGAGGGCACAGATTCATTAAATGCCCCAACCATGTCAAGGACGGACCGTCGCAGAGCAGCGTTTCTACCGAGGATACCAGTCGTCGTGCTACAAGTCGGGGATTCGGTGGCGCGATCCACGGCCCATTGAACACGGACAAGGGGTTTGTCCCGTTGATAGGACAGGGGATCGGATGGGCCGGTTACCACCACCTCATTTTCCATAAGCAAGTGGACCATGTGGAACACCAGAGGATCCGTCAATCGACAATCGATGTCGGTCAGGTAGAGAATTTCTCCGTGAGATAGAGGGTAACTCTTCTTCAATGCTTTCTGTTTGCCTTCGCCCGCGTTTTGTGGGACTACGATGATGGTCTTTGAGGCAAACTGCTGGGCGTACTCAAGGCTTCCGTCCTGTCCTCCGACACACAATATCAGTTCTTTATTAGGATACGTCAGCGCATTAAATGCTTCGATAAATCCTGAAATGTGCCGTTGGTCATTCCATGCCGGAACCAAAAAGGACACCAAGGGCACACTTCCATTGAGGATGGGTTGATCTTTATAGGGTAAAGGCCGAGGTTTGGCCTCGAGTATTCGATACAGGTGATAAGTCAGGAATACAACCATCAACATACTGGAAATGATCATCCCCACATCAACCCTCCTTTCGCCCATGGTTCGGCTTTTCTCATGGAGAGATGATCGCCGTAATAAAAATGGTCGAAGGTTTCGGTAAATATAATGGGTTTGCGATGCATAAGGACCTCGCGGGAATAGGTCGTGATCGCGGGCTCAGGCCAGACATCAGCCGACGGGGGCAATAACGCCGAGAGCAACCGCAACACCTTGTCGTTCCATCCTGTGACCGGTGTCACATCTCGATAATCCGGCGGATCCAGCGGTGCACGACGACGGGTCTTGCGGGCAAATCCGATGGCTGTGGGGAATCCTCCAGACGGCAATTGACTGGTTAATAATTGATCCAGGGGTCCCGTGGGCAATGGCTCTCCTAAAGTGTGAAATGCATAAAGAATTTCCGCAGATCCGGCGATCCATCTGGGATATGCTGCCGATTGTCCCGAAAGATAGCAAATTTGTGGCCACTGGCCGTCGGATGTCATGGTGTATCGTAAGAACTTTAATACCTCATGTGCTGCGGCTAAGTATCGTGGGTCATTAAATACGTGAGACGCGACCACAAGAGGTTCCACACAGCGCGCGTTGTAAAACGGGAACAGTCTTCCATCCCCGTGTTGGTTGTCGGGAGCATATTGATGAATCGCCCCTTGAAACGGTCCTTGGGGAATTTGAAATCGGACAACATCGTCGATGGCTGCCTTGGCCCAGTCCAACCACTGGTTGTCGTTGGTCAGTTGGGCGAGAACGCACAACGCCTGACTTAAGGTAGCCAGCTTATTGGGCACCCTGCCCGGGGTGCCCGGACGATCATTAAACCCGCGCGCTACCGGATCCCATAATTTCTGGACTAAGTGCGCCAGATTGCGTCTTGCTGTCGGCAAGGCAGTACGGTCACCCGTCACTTGCATGCTTTGCAGTAATCCGAGACTGGCTGCTGCTTCGTGGGGGGTACCTAACGTCTCGGGATTGCGTTCAAACCCACTCATGGCAAAAGAGCCTGCTGCCGTCTGACCCAACTTCAGGTCTTCGGTGGCCTGCTGCACCCGCTGGAGCCATTGGCGATTTCCGGTTTTTTTCCAGAGTTCACTATAACCGATAAGAATTCCCTCATATCGCCAGTCAAGCCCTGGACCAGTGTAGAGAAACTGGTCGTGCCACCAATGGGCTACTGGTCCCCCGTATCCCCCCGGTTGTCGCATGGTCTCTAACCATGCATCCAATTGCACCAAAGCGCGAGTCAGGCTATCTGCATTAGCTACCGTGGGATACCTCCAATCTCTCCATGCGATACACATACACATGGTAGCGTGCCGGTCGATGCCCTGAGGCCGCAAACTCGGCATTAGCCCGATTCATATAGACGTCACGCATCAGGGTGCTCCATATAGCGCTGATTCGCAAGAAAAGCCCCCAGAGCCGTGCCTTACGGGTCCAAATCGAATACTGGGACAGGATCCTTAGGGATGGTGCAGTGGTTTTCTTCAAACAGAAGACGTAGTCATAACTCTCAATACCTTCAATGACGTCGGGAACACACCAGGCCAGCGCCTGGCCCTGTCCGTCAGAATTACTTCTTTGACCGACCGTTTGCCGTACCGTAATCATCGTCTGAAGGGCTTCGGAATCCGCAACCACGAAATGCAGCCGCTGGCATTGCAATCCAAAGGCTTGGGCAAAAATGATATCCAGAATGTAGCGCCAACTCAATTCCTCGGGACCCGTGACGGCACGTTGTGTGGGAGACGGTATGGTAGATACCTCGACATTCATGCCGTTTGCACCACCTCATGGTAGAGCACTTCGATTTGGTCCACAACGTGCTCCCAGGTATATTTGTTACATACTTTACGATAACCGGCCTCGCCCATGATGCGGGACTTCTCTGGATCATCTATTATGTGCTTTATGGCGTGTGCCAGCGTCTCCGGATCGTTCGGCGGCACAAGGTAACCATCTTGCCCGTCGTCCACCAGTTCGCGAACCCCTGGTATGCGGGTGGCTATAACCGGGGTCTTATTGGCCCAAGATTCCAATAAGACAAGGCCGAACGATTCCGTTGAGATACTGGGAAGCACCGTAGCCATCGCATGCGCATACAACTTCCGTAATGTCGTAGAGGGCGGAACTCGACCAACAAAGGAGACATTGGTCAATCCCAGGCTCTCTGCCCGTTCTTCAAAACGTGGGCGCAGATCGCCGTCCCCAGCGAGAATGAGAGACCCCGCAAGATTTTCCAGCAAGGCCCATGCCTGTAGGAGAATCTCCACTCCTTTAAATCGATGGGCACTATCCAAGGCGCCTACAAACAGGATGTAGGGCGTGGAACCATCAATACTTGGGGTTTGCGGAAAGCCTTCGACAAACGTCAGGTCCACCGCAATGGGGATGGTGTCGACAGGTAACGGCCCCAAGAACTTTAATAAGGAGTGTTGTGCGTAATCTTTGGTAGTGGCCACCACCCGGATTGCATGACGTAAAATATAAGGTTGCCGAAGATTATTGTACAAATCAAACAGAAGCCCCTTAACTCCGGAGCCCAGCAAATCATTATGGTACGTTGCAACCACGGGAATGTGATAGCGTTTGGCGGCCCCCATCGTCAAATCCGCTCCGAAGATATACGGATAATGGAGATGAATCAGATCAAAACCCCGCAGGTGGCGCATTAATGACGGGGTAAAGGGGGCGTTGCCAAGACGGCCCCAGGTTGGCAAATAGTGGACGGGAAACGGGAACTCCAAGGGTTTTTCGTGAGGTGGCAAGGCGGTAAATACTTCTACGGCGTAGCCGCGTTCATGCAGTACGCGGCTTTGATGATAGGCCACATTGCCGGTGCCGGCCCAATAAGGAGGAAATGTGGCTGTCACATGGGCTACTCGCATACATGGACCCCCTCGGGTACGGCGCGTTGATAAATCTTAGTGAGCCAATGATTCCAAAACTGTGCTAAACGCAGGTTGCCCATCAACTGCCCCAAGGGCAGTTCGAGCGTCATTTGCTCTAACAATACGGTGTCGGAAACTTGACGGGTAGCTTGGATTACACGTCGTTTGGCCTGCCAGTCTCTTTTGTGGCTCAGGAGCCACGCATAGCTGCGAAGACGGGCAACCCAAAAGCGGGGACCGTGCATTAGGGCAAAGAAGCAAGTCGCCGCCTCAGTGATGAGGAGGCTTAGTCTAAGCCTCCTGAGCGTCTCTTGCTCCAAGATTAAGAGAAGAGTAAGAAGTCGATTACGCTCAAGCCAATAGAATTTTTCGGGACACATCTTTAGATCGTAGTGATGGATGACGCGCGCTCGCGTGTCGCATACGACAGGAATATTTTGGAGAGCGGCGCGGAGCGATAAATTCGTGTCCTCCAAATATAAAAAATATTCGGGGTCGAATCCGTCTAACCGTTGCCATATTGAGCGATGGGCAAAAATGACGGCGCCAGACGTCAGAAGCGGGAAACGATAACGCTGGTCCGAAGCGGACCAGACGTCGCCGATGCCCGCACAAGTGGTAATGCCTGTGACATGCATCGTGTTGCCATAGGCATTGATGAGTCCATTGGGCTGGAGAATGGCTGGGTTAATGAGAACGTCGGTAAATTGCTCGGCAGTCTCCACCAAGCGGGGGAGCACATCGGGTTCCCACACCGTATCGGGGTTGGCGATGCACCAGTACTCACCTGTGGCATGTTCCATGCCCCGATTACAAGCCGCTCCATAGCCGAGATTGGATTCATTTTCGTAGATTTCGACTTGAGGGAAGTGCGTCCTCAACCACTGAACGGTATCATCCTGGGAATGATTGTCCACCACGATGATTTGGGTAGCCATAGGATTAGCCATGATGGAAGGGAGGCACTGCGCCAAGTCTGCTTGACTGTTATAGGAAACCAAAATCACCGTACACAGCCGGTTCATGAAGCGATTCCCTTGCCGGATTCGGAGGGTGTGGCGACCAATTTATCGATATCGGTTTTAATACGGACCACAACGGATTCTATGCTGTATAGGATTACGGAGGTGATCATGAGCACCAGCCCGCCAATGCCAAAGACGGTTCCCACGATCGCCGTGCCTAGCATTAAGACATGGTGGATCATCATCACCTGCAAGACCATCCATCCTGCGGTGAGGCCAACTGTCGAGGCTAAGACTCCCGGCAAGCCAAAAACCAACAAGGGGTGATGCTGGGCCACGGCACCCAAGATGGTGTCAAGCACACGCAATCCATGGGCGACCGGATTGCGCTTCATCTTATCTTTGTATTGGACGGATATGCCAACTTCAGCAATCCTAAGACGCGCATGTTTCCATTGCATTTGCATTTCGGACTCGACCGACAATCCTTCACTGGTGAGGCTCAAAATAGACACCGCGTGCGGGGAAAACGCGCGGTATCCGCTTTGGGAATCACTGATCTTTACTCCACTGGCGGCATTCGTGATCCAGGTCAAGGTGTGTTGTCCCACCCGACGCCAGCGAGGGATGGTGCTTTCTTTGTCCATAAACCGGGATCCAACCACGATATCGGCACGGTTTTCCAGAATTGGCCGGATTACTGCCGGGATTTCCGCCGGGTCATGTTGGGCATCGGCATCTAACGTCACGATAACCGATGGGTGCAAGCTCAAGGCGTGTCGAAACCCGGTTGATAGGGCGGTGGCTTTACCGCCGTGGGGAATGGTAATGACGTCTGCCCCGGCCTCTTGGGCTAAGAATGCCGTGCGGTCGGTTGAGCCATCATCAATAACAATCACGTGACCACCTTCAAGCCGGGCCAGTAAGACGACACTGGCAATAAAACGCTCTTCATTAAAGGCAGGAATAACCACTACGACCTGCGTTAACGGGGACTCATCCAGACTCTGCAACATGACGGGTTTTGCCTCTTTTCGACCTGCTATATTGACTTACCACGCTAGGTGAAGGTTCCGAGACTGGTGTCGCCCGAACGATAAAGCGGTCCGGGGCAAATCCGATGTACACAAACGGATAACAACTCGTCAATGTAAGTTCGGGATTCTGAGAGGGGACCACGATGTTGGGATCGGTTTTAGGAACAATTTTAATGCTGGTGACTCGGTACACGAACGGTCCATACGGTGAGTCAAAGGTGACCGAGTCACCGACTTTGACATATTGAAGATTCGTAAAAACAGTGTCGCGGTGTCCACTGAACACCACATTGCCGCCTTGACCGGGGAGCGGGCTGCCCGCGTAGTGGCCAACCCCCAACGCCAAAATATTCCATGTAGTGCCCTGTACCACCGGGGCATTGATATGAACTGCGGGAATCAAGATGGTTCCAAGTTTGGTACCGGGTTCCGGTAAAGTTGGCCAGTAGCCCGGCAACTTCCGATACCCGATATGCGTCGGTTTATAAGGAACGAGAGCTGTATCAGCTAACAAGACCGTTTGTTGGAGAAAACTCCACCCGAAGGTTACCGTCACGCCGACACCCGCTGCGACGACGACAATGGGAATTCCCAACAAACCGATCATTAATAATTTTCGGGCCCACCGCACCATGACCTTACTCCAGCTTATGTGCGACGCGGTAGAGCGGGCGAAACATCAGCGATCCAACTAAAATGAGTCCGAGTCCTATGACAATCTTCAAAGGGGTATTTGTCGCGGTTACCGGCAATTGACCCCGAGGCATGGGCACAAACGTGTGGCTTTGTTCTATAGTTCGTGCTGACGTGGCCGCAATGGCGACATTATGTATGAATTGGTTTAAGTGTTGCGGTTGCACATCATAATATTGGGGGTGGATTGTAGCCAACAGTTTGCCCTGTTCATCCTCCAATTCAATCAATAAAGGATTGTTGGGTTGAGCAACATACGTGAGCAAATTCACCGGCTGTCCGTTGGTCAGAACTGTCGCCACCTGTAAATGAGCGAGTTCTGCGCTACTAATAAACAACCGGAGTGCCTCTTCCTTTTGCGCCAGCGTCAGTTGGTTGGGGTTGCTAACATTGCCCATCACTTTCTGCATTTGCGCAGCATTCTGGGTAATTTGACTCACTTCTTGGGAACTCAACTGAATCGACTCTAAATAGGCAAATAATAAGCTAACATGTTGTATTTGCAAGCTGCGCAAGGCATCTTCCAGTTGAACTGCAGCTTGTTGAATTGATGAAGAGGACGCGGCCAACGTTACTGTTGAGGGCGCTAGCATCGTAATCCCTGCTACCAGTGGTAGTACAGCTTTCCATCTTATCATGTGAATTAGATCCCTTCTATAGCATCCTACTCAAAACACGTTAACTACTTCGCCATCCAATTCCATTTTCCTTCCTAAATTATAATAAAACTGGGATAAATTGTACAGTGTTTGTCCGGCGTGGATTACATCCAAAATGTTAGCGTAATTGGCGAAATAGACATGTCGTAGGTCGGAAAGATTAAAGAAAAAAAACTTCTGACCCTCACAGTGCCTGAGATATTCCGACGGGTGGAGGCGTTGTTTAGCTAAGATCCTGCGCTTATCGTAGATTGCCCGGTTCGAATTCCGCAGGTCCGACGATTAAAACAACACGTTTAAACAAATATGTTCGACGTCATTGCGTCGAATCCTTTTTTTAGAGGCGATTATTTACGGATGTGAGTCTTGTCGCTGGGAAGAAATAGGAATTGGTGAGGTTGGTGTCGAGTCCCAAGTTCCGCAAGTAAGAGAACAGGAAATCGCGCAATTAATTTTGACCTTTAGCCCGACGGTTTCCAGACAAACCCACGGTCAATCGGAACACCCAGTGCCTCTAACAGGCGTCGCCGGGTGGGGGGGTAAGGGAACAGCGGGTGTGTGTTCTGTACAGGACGTTGAGGAGGTCTATCAAAATAAAATCCTCCTTCGGGCGATCCCGAGGAGGCATTTTCCGATGCTCCTGCTCTTGCAGGCTGATGGCCGCCCGTGGTATCTTGGAGGCACCAGGTCGGGTAACGGATTGAGCGCCGTTCTCGACAGTGATCGGGTGCTGTTACACCGCGGATCGCATTTTTTATTGACGTGCTTGTCCTACACTTAGTCCTATACGACAGCGGGTTCCAAATTTCCTGCCGTTTTCCAATACAATTTACCGTTCTGTGTCATTACATTGTGACCTGATTTTTTGGCGCCGTTCCTTTTAGTTTTATGAGGGCCCCCTTACCTAGTAAGGTGTATTTATTGTTTCAGGAAATGTGAATAGCATCACCATGACTCGAGGGTAACCGAAGGAGTCATAATGACGTTGTTTTATCGTATGCCTCCGGTGTGGACCATTCTTGGGGGAGGGAGTTCTGATGCGGCGGCATCAACGACGATTGGTGGTCGGGGTATTATTCCTGAGTGGTGTGATGTTAGCGGGGTGTGGCGTTAGTCGTCAAGGGCACTCCTCCGCGCGTAATTCTAGCAGCTCTGCACCTGTTATTGTTCAGCACAATCTTCCCTTGATGCTTACGCTGGATATGCGATCCGTCAAACAAGGGTGGGCTTTATCCTCTAAAGGTGACATTTATTGGACAACTAATGGAGGAAAATCCTGGCGGTTGACACAGCAAGTGGGGATTTCGTCATCCATGGCGCATATGGCCTGGCTCTCAGGGAACGGGCACACAACCAGTTGGATCATGTTTTGGCACAGAGGCTCTCACGTCGTAAAGCTATGGACTACAAGGGACGCGGGCCGGCAATGGAACGTGTTGGACACGACAGTGCCGGCGGCAGCCCCTATAAATGCCGAAAGCCTTATGATGAATTTGTCGTGGTTTGATGGGCAAGGGACCATGGTACTGGTGACGCCCAATCAAAACCAATCTGTGGGAATTTGGCAGCTTCGCCCTCATCGCCCTACTTGGCAATCCGTAAAAACTACGTTTACTTTTGCTCACGTCTCGGGAGTGCAGTTCGTGTCTCCTTCTACAGGATATGCTGTAGGATTTCTTCCTATGGCTAATGCGAGTCCTCTTTGGGTGACACATAATGGTGGGCGTACGTGGCAGGAACGGTCATTGCCGCGCACCCTTCAAGAAAAACAGTGGCAATTGCAATTATCCACGCCAATACTTGTAGGAAAGACGGTAGTGATTCCAGAATTATGGCTGGGTTCTCGACCGGCTCAGAGGTCATTTGCCCTGCGCAGGTCTACAGGGTGGACGCAAACGTCCCTGGTTCCCGCTTTAACGCGTGTGGCCTGGGCTAACTCTCAAGATGCTTGGGTTCTCACGCCTGAACAGCTCTGGATGACCCAGAACGGGGGATTAACATGGCGATCTACAGCAGCGCCTTTTCTCTCCCAAACGGTGATGGGAATCGACTTCGTTAATGGGACTACGGGTTGGGTTTGGAGTGTCCACAAAAATCATACGGTGTTGTGGGCAACTCGCAATGCGGGAGCTTCATGGCAACGAGTTGTGCCATAAAGCTCCGGGGAAACGTTATCAACTCAATGTCTGGATCGCGAGACATTTGTACCACCCTCTGCCACAATTGCCGCCAATGGTGCCAAAGTGGTTGATCCGGCCAGACGGGGACTGCCCGGGTGCCATACAGTGCCGCTATCCATGGGATGGCGCGCTGAATCATGATCGCGGCCCCGTCGCACCAGTGGGCCGCCTACCGTTCTCGCGTACGCTGGTGCGCGTCTATCTGATGTGCGGCTAGCCACTGATGACAGCGTTTCCATGGTCAGTGGTACACCTGGGGCCCAATCCATCCCACGGCCCAGGTGTGGGCCGTGTACGGGCGACAATCATAGGGCAGGGCACTGTAACTGACCGCGCAGGTGCGACAGCGATAGCGCTGAATGGTCGAAACGTAGACCCCGCGCCCGTTTTGGTTTTATTTTTTTTGACAATCCTTATGGTACTAAAAAAACCCCTAACATGGGGGTACTACGACCATAATCATCAGTTAAACCGATGGCAAATGGAATTGGCGAAAACATATGGACTCTCCGAGTCTCCCGCGACGGTCTTACGTGCGCTGACTTCCAACCCGATCAATCGATTGCACATCCCAATCGACCGGTCAAACCCGTTTAACTCTGACGGAACTGTCGACACTGCAGCGCACTTACATCAGCGCGCTGGAGTGCGCGTCTGTCGTAACGGACTCTGCTGTGCAGTCCGTGCTGGAGGCCATGCAACCCTGGTTGTGGTCACCAATTCTTCGCCGGCACGCTCGGAAACCCTTGCGGCTCAAGGGATGGCAAAATTTAGCGCCAAATGCGGGGTATAAACCATTGGGAACATCAACCCTTTCGCGAATTAAGATGGTAATCTATTCGCGATGGTCCGTCATTTTCCTGATACAGGATAACTATGAACTGTCTTAAAGGCTGACGGAAGAAGGGCGTTCCCCCCGATCCCGAGGCATGGGTTGCGACAGAAGGCCCCCCCTCCGGTCGCGGTTTTCATCGCGAAGACATCCGTCGGACCATCATCCACCCCAGGAGAGGATAAACATGGATCAGGTCTTACATCCCGACGCCACGAAGCGTCGCAACCGGGTCACCGTGCATTGGTCAGACAGGGAATATTACCAACTTTTGCGAGCCAGCCGCTGAATGTCTTTATCCGGCATATCCGATAACATGTTTGCAAAATTGGGATTAATTTCATCATGCCGCCTAAGCTATCGCTGCTGATATAGGTACTCTTAACAGTCCTCTTCGGTCCCGAATTGGTCTTGTCGTTGCATCACCGTCGCCGTACTCATTGCTCCCCGAGTGCTCCGGTTTTCCCTAATTTAAGCATGCTTTCCTCCACTTAGGGACCCCTACCTGACGTATTCCTTTGTGGATGTACCGTCATTTGCCAGAATCCCTGAAATATAAACCGTAACTTTGAGCGATTGACTTTTTTCGGTAAAACAGGGATGATCACGCCAAACACGGGGAGGGAGCCACATTATGCGTGCAGATGCCATATGGGGAGCCGTCAACGAGGGATTAATGATTATTAGCGCAATATCTGTCGCATTTGGCTGGTATTTTATTCGTCACAAGCAAGTGACGATACACCGGCGTTTTATGCTGACTGCGGCTACCTTCGGCGCTCTCTTTTTTGTGAGTTACTTGTTGAATACTTTTTTGGTGGGGGACACGTTTTACGGGGGGCCCAAAGCCTATGCAGCAAGCTACCAAATCTTTTTGCTGATCCATGTTGTGTTGGCCACCGCGGCAGGGGTTATGGGCGTGATTACATTGCGCTATGCACTGCAATCCCGGTTTAGCACCCATCGCAAGATAGCTCCTTGGACCGCCACTATGTGGCTTATCGCTGCGGTTACCGGATTGGCTGTGTTTTTGCTATTGTTTGTTATTTTTACCCCCGGGCCAACAACCACCAGCCTGCTGCAAATTTTGACCGGACATGCCACCCACTAAATGGGAAAGGACTGACCTTATGGATCCTGTTTATCGAGTGTTAGCTCCGAAGAACGGCGGATTAAGTTGGCCCGCGATGATTCTACTCCACGGCATGGGGACCAACGAAGATGATTTATTGCCATTGAAACCCTACCTGCCGGGTGATTGGGGCTTGATCACACTGCGCGCACCTTACGCCTTGGGCCCCCGGCAATATCAATGGTACCATTTTCAAGAATTCGGGAAACCCGAACCCACTTCTCTTTTTTCGAGCCTGAAGTTAATTGAACATTTTCTCCTGCAATTGGGTCAAGAGGTACCCGGTGTCAACCTCGGGAAATTGGTGGTGGGAGGGTTTAGCCAAGGCGCTTTGATAAGCGGTGCCTTGTTGCAGCGTACGATTGCCAGAGGTTTTGCCGGCACGGCAATCTTAAGCGGTTATCTTCCGGAAAGTGTCGGCTTAACGGAGCCGTTACATAAATATCCGGTGTTCTGGGGCCACGGCGAAGAAGATATGGTCTTGCCTCTAGACTGGGGAAAAGACGGCGCCGCAAGATTGCGTTCTTTAGGAGCTCAGGTGACTTTTCGTACATATCCGAAAATGGCTCATAGTGTTAACGAGGACGAGTTACGGGACTTGGCGGATTGGTTGCAGACCTTATAACCCCTTTTTTGATAAACGCGGTTCGGGCAATCGGATCTTGGGTAATGCATTGGCGCGGCGCGGCGCATTTTGGGTGGAAGAAGGCGAACGGTCATCGACCACCAAAGAGTCGTCACGGGATTTCCCCAACCGAGCCGCGCCTTAAAAACGATGGTGAGTCCCTCGGCCATAATCGCACGCCGCTTTTTGGCATCCCTCTGGATTGGACTGCAGACACAGTGAAAGTGCTCTATCATACAATACGGAACATTTGTTTAGGTTACGAAGGTGCGCGGTAATATTGTTGCAAAATGGCTTCCACCTCAGGACGAATTGCGACTGGGGGCAAATTGCCTCCCGCACCTAAAGTGGTCCGGATCCTAGTGCCAGACAGCACTTCATGATCAACGGCGTCATGGGGACAACTTCTGGCTGTGGCCATCTGCTGGCAGCGATGACAATAAAATGCGGGGTCGGCGGTGATAATGCTAATTCCCAATTCGGCTTGGTTAAAGCGTTCAAAGATTTTTTGGCTGGCTTCGGGATCATAGAAGTTGCCGACCCCCGCATGATCTCTGCCTACAATAAAGTGGGTGATGCCGTAGTTTTTACGGCACAAAGCGTGAAAGACAGCTTCCCGCGGTCCCGCGTAACGCATCGGGGCGGGAAATCCGGCTAACAAGGTGCGATCCTTGGGAAAATATTGATCCAGCAGCGCGTGGTAGGCTTGCCACCGCACTTCAAGAGGCACATCATCTGATTTGGTATATCCGACGAGAGGATGCAGGATCAGGGCATCATGCGTTTCCAACGCCACTTTTTGAATATATTCATGAGCGCGGTGAAGCGGGTTGCGCGTTTGAAAACCGACGACTTGACGCCAACCCCGTTGCTGGATCATGGTTCGAGTTTCCAGGGGGGTAAGAACCGGGGACACGGGAAATTCAGGCCATTTAATCAAGGTAACCGACCCGGCAACACGCACCGGACTCGATTGAAGAAGGCGCTCCACTCCCGGATGTTGTCGATTTGTGGTTCCATACAGCATCACCGCTTCGTCTTGCGGATCCAGCCAAAACACATCCTCAACGCTAATCATCGCCACGGTCGTGTTCTGGTACACCAGACGGGCGACCTCCGTTTTTCTCAAAGAAGCCGCCAATTGAGGCTCAATGCTGAGGGTAATCGGAATAGACCAGGGGGCACCCGATGGCAGGTGCCATCGTTCCAGCACCGATTTGGCTGCGAGGCGTCCTTGAAATCCCGTTACCGGGGCGTAAACACCAGTGGCCAGGCAGAAGGCATCGGCCCATTCGATGGGGCCTAACGGAATCGCCGGATATTTTTGCAGCCAGGTCACGATGGCGTCGCACATTGGGTACGGGAGGATCCGACTTTGTTCTAAAGATGCAGTCCGCATTCGGTTTTCTCCTTTCCCTGCCAGCGTCCGGACCTGGGGTCGTGGTCATCGATGACCGGTTGCGTACACGGCTGACAGCCAATACTGGGATATCCCTGAAGATGAAGGGGGTTAAATGGAACACGGTGACGCTCCAAATAATCGAAGACGTCGGTATAGGTCCACGGTGCCAACGGGTTGGCTTTGACCAGGTTGTGCGCAGAATCCCAGCCGATGAGAGGAGCGTGGCGTCGGTGGACCGTTTGATCCCGGCGGATGCCTGTCATCCAAGCCTGATATCCTACCAGATGGCGAGACAAGGGGTCGACTTTTCTTAGCCGGCAACAGGTGTCTGGGTCCCGTTCCCATAAATTTGTTCCCAACTGCAGCGCCTGTTGAGACACGTCTAGCTTAGGCGTTGCCCGGTGGACCTGAATCCCGTATTTCTTTTGCACTTCATCAATGAGGTCATAGGTTTGGGGAAATAAGAGACCGGTGTCCAAGCAAAAGACGT
The DNA here is from genome assembly GCA_021797515.1 of Bacillota bacterium. Classification (GTDB taxonomy): domain Bacteria; phylum Bacillota; class Sulfobacillia; order Sulfobacillales; family Sulfobacillaceae; genus Sulfobacillus_C. The sequence continues at coordinate 40,376 of JAJZZP010000075.1, forward strand.
CTATCGGAGCGGCGCCGCTTTGGATCCACATGTCGAGCAGCACCATGTCTTCTGCGCCAAAACTGGATGCCAGAGTAAGTTTTGGCGCAAATGCCCGTACCATCCAAATTATGCGATCTAATGTTGTCATCAGGTCCAACTGTGCATTGATAGGGTCAAAAGCGCCTGGCACATCCCATGGGGGCTCAGGCAGCCGCAACAATTCCATCTAGTGAAACCTCCTCTGAACCAATGTCATCAATACCCTATGGAAAACGTCGTGATTGGTGCCTGAGAAAAATTGTGTGGCACCGGGAGTTTTCAGGTACAATGGTTGCTTGTAAAAACGTAAGGAGGTGTACAATTGCGGCGTGCCAATCCGCGAAAACTGTTGCGCACTATGATCCTAGCGGTATTGGTGCTGGGAGCAGTGATTGTTCTCCCCCGATGTCTAGCCTGGCATTTGAGTGAACAACGTCTGGTTATACCCTCATCAGTGTCATTGCCGAAAGCGGCATTGCCATTTGTTACTGAGGCCGGCAGCGCGCAGGTAGAAGTGAGCGGAGGCCCGGTCCTTTACGCTCACAACCCCAATATCGAGCGTCCTATCGCTTCTACCACAAAGATTATGACGGCGTACCTCGTCCTTCACACGCGATCAATGCCTTTACAACGTGTGGTGACGATTACTCCGGTTGAAGTCAACAACGACCGTCGAGGAATTCTGAAATCGGATAGTGAAGTTCCTTTGGCAGTGGGGCAGCGCGTCACGGTAGAAGACTTGCTGTGGGCTCTCATGCTGCCGTCGGCCGATGATTCGGCATGGGTGCTGGCCCGCACCATGTCGGGCAATCCCAACACATTCGTGGCTTTGATGAATCGCACGGCCCAGGAGCTGGGCATGAGGCGCACGCATTATGTAGACCCTGACGGCGTCAATCACCAAGGGTACTCCACAGCCAGAGACTTGCTCAAATTAACCACAGTCGCAATGAAAAATGCGGAATTTCGCCATTTAGTGGGGACTGCCCAACATACCACAGCCAGCTTCGGAACACTGCTCAACTTGAACCAGCTGCTGGGCCATTATCCTGGAGCCATTGGGGTTAAGACAGGATGGACACCATGGGCGGGAAGTTGTCTGGTCTTTGCCGATCAGCGTGAACTCCATCATAGGAGTGTCACTCTTTATGGCGTGGTACTGGGAGAGCCATCGTTCAACCCTATGTTTAGCGACGTCAGACGACTATTGAACACCGCATTTTCTCTGCCTTACCAACCATTGGCGACGGCTCGAAGTGTGGTGGCACGGCAAACCGTTGGCGGTTTTGGGGCGCCGAAGGTGTTAACCTTTTCTGTTAAGTCCAGTTTGGGGGCTTTTGCTACCGGGGGGCATGCTGACATTCAATGGCAGTGGTTCTCGAAAACCAGCTGGACCAAAGGGGAGGTCGTGGGAAGGTGTCGGGTGACGCAAACCGGGTGGCAGAGCGATGGACCCTGGGTTTCGATTGTGGCCGACCAAAGTTACAAAGTTCCTTGGTGGGGCGGCTTCTGATCCAGCTGTGCCACCCGGGAAAATCCCCACTGGAGAATCTTTTCGGCGTCGGTGTACTCAGGAGGGAACCCCATCTGACCATGCAAGATGACTCCCAGCAGGGTGACTTTGTGTCCGTCAACGGAGCGGGTGGCAGCAAACACTAAATTAAATCCTGCTTGGGTGGTCCACCCGGTCTTCACCCCAATTACGGTCGGGTCGAGAAATAACAAGCCGTTTAGGTTGCGCAATACGGGATTGTGAGGAATGCTCGCTTCCCGGGTGTCAACAATGGTACGGAACAACGGATTTTGCATATCTTGCTCGGCGATGATGGATAAATCCCAAGCGGTGCCGACCGAATTGGGGGACAATCCGTCGGGATCCGCATAATGGGTTCCCTTCATTCCCAATGCTTGAGCCTCATGGTTCATTTCTGCGACAAAATTCGCCGTGTGCCCTCCCATCGTTTCAGCTAGTTCCACGGCGGAATCATTGGCAGACGCCATCATTAAGCCATATAACAATTGCTTGACGGTAAAAGTTTCTCCGGGCGCCATGTTCATGTCCGATCCGGTGGTACCTGCTGCAGTTGGGGAAATGGTGACGATTCGGTTCAAGGGCAACTGGTGCAGCGCAAGGTAAATGGTCATCAATTTGGTCGTAGAGGCTAAGGGACCGGGCTGGTGCGGGTGCAACTGCCATAGTAGTTGATGGGTGTTCAAATTCCAGAGAATTCCCGAGGACTCGCCAATGGAGAACGGCAGCGAGGGCAGTGCAGCAGAAACAGGCAACGGATTCATCAGGACCGGGGGCATCAAGGTCTTGGTTTCGGCTAGTTTGGGATGATGAATTTTGGAATGCTGCACACTGTGATTGATCCAGGCTGAGGCCAGCAACAAAAGAATGAGCACAATGATACCGATTGGTGCAGGTCGTTCACGTTTCCTGGGGGAAGGTTTGGATAGCACTGCTCGTCCGACCTTTCAAAGGGAATAACCATATATTATCAGATGATGCAATAAAGCGGTTTATTTTGCTTCGGGAAGGTTTTGAATAAAATGTTGCCACCAGGTTGGATTCTCATCGATATAATGCACTAACGCTGTCAATTGTTCTAAGGTGTAGGCACTGAAGTGGTGTTCAATCCCTTCAACATCCCGGTAAACCATTTGCGGATCGGATACTCCTAAGTGCTGCAAGAACCGTTCCAAGGTTTGGTGTCTGACCAACAACCGCTGTCCTTGGCGAATACCTTGGGCAGTAAGGGCCATGCCCCGGTAGCGCTCTAGTTCCAGGAGGCCTTCGGCATTTAAACGGCGCAACATCTTGCTGACCGAGGCCTGACTAATATGAAGGCGTTCAGCAATATCGGTCACTCGAGCATAGCCCTTTTCCTGGGTCAAGAGCCAAATGGCTTCGACGTAATCTTCCTGGCTCGGAGTTGACATCGCGTGTCGCTCCTTTCATTTCGGTCCACTGCTAGGCCCATCATCTGGTGAGGCCGAAATATTGACCTACCGCTATATCCAATCCAAACAGCGCCCATATATCATTGTATGCAACCCAGGAAGAAATAGGTCGCAGACTGCCGGTGCGGCCTAGACACGAGAACTCCCCAAACCGTAGGGAGTTCTCGTGTCAAACTATAGGATAACCCTATCCTTTGACTCCGCCAGTGGCGGCGTAAGCCCCGGCCAGGAACTGACGCTGAGCGACCAGGAATAAAATCATGACGGGCAGGGTAGTAAAGACCACGGCGGCGCTTAACCCAGTCCAATCGGTTCCGTTGGTTCCCAAGAAGGTGGCCAAACCGACTTCTATGGGTTGGACACTGGGGCTTTGGGTCATGATGTATGGCCAAAGAAAGCTATTCCAAGAACCCAGGAACACGTAAAGCGCAATGGTAATTAAGGCCGGTTTGGCCATTGGCACCGCGATTTTCCAAATGAACCGGGTTTCTGTAGCGCCATCAAGCCGGGCCGCCTCGATCAGTTCTCGGGGAAAAGACAAGAAATATTGACGCAAAAGGAAAATCCCGAATACCGACGCGCTCCACGGAACAATCTGCGCCCAATAGGTGTTTAACCAGTGCAGATCGCGCAGTACGAGATAATCGGGAATTAATAGGACCGTCTGCGGAATCATCATCATTGCGATAAATCCGGCAAAAATCGCGCTTTTTCCCCAAAATTGCATGGTACCAAAAGCGAACCCGGCCAAGATCGAGGTAATCAAAACCAATAGAGTAGTGACTCCGGCGATGAAAATGGTGTTGGCAAAATATCGCAGCCACGGCGCTTCTGACCAAGCACGGGTATAGTTTTGCCACTGCCCATGGGGCAAAAACACCGGGGGGAATTGTAAAACCTGGTTAGCACCGTTAAGGGAGGTGACAATCACCCAGTAGAACGGAAAGAGAAAGATAATCACCAAAAAGAGCCCCAATACCCATTGCCACCAGGGCAGGCGGCGCCAGATCTTGCGATGTGGCACCGGTACCGGGGCTGGTGCTTGGTCGGGACGGTTCTCGGGGCTCTGTTTTCGTTGTAGCATGGTACCGCCTCCCGGAAATCCTGAGTTGCTTATTGCGCTGAATTCACGTCACTAGTCGCTTGCGACTGTGCGGCGGCCAGTGCGGTGGCTACGGACCGGTGTCCGATGGTAGCTTCCTGGATCGCATTGGCCAAGGCCCCTATTCCCTGATCCATTCCTGCGACTGGAGGAGTAGGACGGGCATAAGCAAGTGATTCGGCGGCAATTTTTTGATAGGGATGACTGTTGAAGTACGAGGTCATTAATGGCAAGGCGGCCTTGGTGACCGGCAAATACCCGGTGTGGGTCGCCCAATATGCGGTTTGGGCCGGTTCGCTAAGCCACTTCATAAACGTCCAGGCAGCGTTTTTTTGCGCGGCGCTGGCACTCGAAAACATGACGATGTTGGTGCCTTGCATGACGTTGCCTTCCCCAGCGGGTCCTTTGGGAAAAGCGGCTACGCCCATGGTGAACTTTCCGCCGATAGCTTCTTGGTCGTAATAGTAACTAGCAATGGTAGAGAGGTCAAAGAGACCATGCTTGGCGCCCAATGCAGTTTGCCCAGGATAGCTGCTGCCAAACTTCATCGATCCATTTTGATACATGTGGACAATATAACTGAGCGCCTCTTGAGCAGCGGTGGAATCGAAATTTGGCTTGCCATTTTTCATCAGATGTCCGCCATAGGCGCGGATTAAGGAAACATAGAAGTAGGTTCCGTTGGCGGCGCCCGATGACGAGCCCGGGTCAATGCTGACGCCCCAAGTGTTGGCACTCGAAGAAGTGACGGCTTGGGCGTCGGAGGCGAATTGACTCCAGGTGGTGGGAACCGGCAAACCTCGCTGGTTGAGCCAAGTTTGGTTGTAGTACAGTACAAAGTCACTCTTGTTAAACGGCCACATCCAAATTTTGCCGTCAGGCAAAAATTGATCTTTCCAGACTCCTGACCAGATTTGTGATTTTTGTTGTGCAGTAATCCCGTTGGAACCATTGACATAACTGTCCAAGGGGACGATGGCGCCAGAGTTAGCATACCCGGCAGCCCAGTCTTCATATGCTTGAGCGATGGTGGGCGCCTGACCCGCGGTGACAGATGCTTCAATTTTAGTTTCCAACACGGAATAGCTGGGTTCCACCTCGAGATCTACCGTAATGTTTTTGTGGCTATTTTCGAACTGAGAGACTAAAGCCTGCACCGCAGGCTTTAGGGTTCCTGAGGACATCGCTTCCATGAACGTAATGGTGACCGGACCCGATGCCTTAGGCGTGGGTGCAGTCGCTGTGGTGGAGCCACAACCTGCAGCCAGTACTCCAACTAGTGTTGACGCCATGACCAATGCGGTGGTTTTCTTCGTAGGCATCCTAATACCCTTCCTTTCTATTTTGCAGACTGAAGTCTGCCGAACTTGGGAATCTGCTTGAACCACTTGTTACTGATAGTACGTACGTCGTTGAGAGAGCAGCATTTGCAAGGCAGTCAGCCCGGCAATAATGATAAAGAGCAGTACTGCCAAGGCTGCGGCAGGACCCGTGCGATAAAACAAGAATGCCAGTTCATACAGCAAGTAACTGGTTGTGGTGGTCGCGGACATAGGGCCGCCGGCTGTCATCGTGAAAAACTGGGTGAAAGCCTGCAGCGACCCAATCGTGGTGATAATGAGAACAAACAGTGTGGTGGGAGTGAGAAGAGGCCAGGTGACCGACCAAAATTCCTGCCAGCGATTGGCACCGTCTATCCGTGCCGCCTCTCGCAAATCGGCCGAGATACCAGAGAGTCCCGCCATAAAAATGATGACATCAAAGCCGAGGCTATGCCACAAAGTGTAAAAAATGACGCCAGGCATGGCCCATCTTTGAGATTGCAGCCAACCTAGTTCGGGAAGATGAGCCATGTGCAACAGACCATTAATCAAGCCAAATTGGGGATTGAAAATCCAGATCCAGACAATTGAAGTAGCCACCACTGGCGTCACGTAAGGAGAAAACACCGCCAGCCGCACAAATCCGCGGCCGGCAAATTGGTTCATCAAGGCCATGGCAAGTACCAAGGCCAGGAACAATCCGACGGGTACCGTGCCGACGACAAAATACAGCGAAATAGCCAGACTATGCCAAAATGTCGACGATGTTAACAGATTGGTATAGTTTTGCAAGCCGACAAAGGTGGACAGTGCGCTGTTCAGAAAGTTCCAATTGAACAGGCTGATGTAGAGCACAAAAAAGGCGGGACCTAAGGTAAACACCAGGAACACCAGAGCTGCCGGTGTTAAGTAAAGGTAGGCCGACCGCCGTCGTCGCTCAGTGGCAAACATGACACTCCTCCTTCTTGAATGATCGGTGCTGCTATTTGTGACCGGAAGGCTAGCATTCTGCCCGGTCCAGGTTATGGTTTGATTAAGAATTTCATGAGAAACAATTTACAACAAATTAATGTAAACGCATACTCTGGATTATAATATAGTTTGTTTAGAATATCGAGGAAATCTTAGTGGTTTTAAAATAATTACGGCATCGTGATATGATGTGTCTGTAAACGATAACAAGGAGAGGACATTAGGCATGCCGCCAACCCGACACCAGACAATAAAGGATGTTGCAGAGCGTGCTCAAGTCTCAACCGCCACCGTCTCTCGGGTAATCAACCGCACCGGCAAAGTGCATGCCAAGACTGCGGCCAGGGTTACCAGAGCGTTGGAAGAGTTGGGGTACGTTCCCAATGCTTGGGCCCGTGCTATGGCAACTGACGGGTCCGATTTAATGGGACTGATTGTGCCTGACATTTTAAACCCGTTTTTCGCCGCTATTTATAGTGGATTGAACGAAACCGCCAAACATCGGGGATTGGCGGTGTGGATGGTGGACAGCGGCGACAACCCCGAAAAAGAACGTCAAGCTTTACACATGCTCGGGCGTTATCGAGCGCAGGGCATTATCATTACCCCCGCGCATCCTGCTGCCAATTTGGCCGCAATTGAGCGCATTGGAACTCCCGTCTGTCTGGTTGACAGACGTCTGGCTAAAAATCTCTGGGATTTGGTACTAATCGACAACGTCAATGGAGCACGACAAGCCGCGCAACTTTTTGTGGCTGCAGGACATCAGCGTATCGCCATCATTGCCGGACCGCAAGACAGTACGCCGGGGGTTGAACGGTTACAAGGATTCGTGGATGCACTGGCCGCAGAAGGCCTGGACATGCCCCCTGAGTATATTAAGTTTGGTGACTTTCGCCAGGAAAGCGGGTTTTCCCTGGCACGCGAACTGTTGGCGCTAGACGCTCCCCCAACAGCCATTTTCAGCTGCAACAATCTTATGACCATGGGATTATTGCAGGCGATTCATTCCTATCCTGGGGCAGCGTTAGGGGAAACGGTTGCAGTAATTGGTTTTGACGACATTCCGATTTCCACCTTGACCGATCCCCCATTGACCGTTGTTTCGCGTCCCATGAAAGAAATGGGGGTGCAAGCGGCAAAATTGATTACGGCCCGTATGGAAGCCCCCGAAAAACCTCAGGAAACCGTGGTGCTGGGACCGCAACTAGTCATCCGTGGTTCAGAAAAAATCGCCGGATTGCTGCGTTGGATCTAACGGATCCAAAAATGTGGCGGATAATCGCGGATAGGACGTATGGTGTCAAGTGCTCATCACTTAGGGGCACCTTGGCAGAATTTAATCAATAAGTGGACACTAGAAAGAGGACGCTCCTATGACACGTTTACTTTTATTTGATTTTGACGGCACATTATATCGCGGTGACGATCCATTTCGGTTTTATGCTCAGGCCATGGCTAAACGGATGACACGCGAAGACGGTGTGCGATATTTGGACCAAGTGTTCGCTCATTTAGATGGGGACACCAGCGTGGTTGCGGGGGACAATTGGGAGGCCGTGGTAAAATTAGCGGAACCAATTGTTCCCGACCATGATGTCTGGCAACAAGCATTTCTGGAAACGCGTGAGTTTATGATGAGTTCGGAATGCCAACTGGAGGTGCCCCCGTTATTGTTGGATTTTTTGCGCCAGGTCCGGCATCGGGTTGAAGTGGTTGTGGCATCCAACAGTCCTGAACAAGCAGCGCGACCCTTGATGGAGAAATTGGGGTTGACCGGATATTTTGATCGCATATACTCACAGGCTAACAAACCCTTAGGCTTGGTAACGATTGTCGATCAGGTGATGGACGGGAAACTCTTGGATCCGGAACAAGTGTATTCCGTGGGGGACAATTACAAAAATGATATTGAGCCTGCCATGCAACATGGATGGTTGACGGCGCACATTAGTCCTCATGGATATTTCCCCGGTCCGAGCACGGTGCGGGGCCGAAGCATTGAAGAGGTGCTGCCGCACCTTGCCATTTGGGCATTAGCGTCTTAATGAAAGGAGCGTTACATCATGGCAGAGATTAGTTTTTGGGGTGGGGTCGGGGTCATTGGGTCAAGCAAGATCTTAATCGAACAAGGAGAATGGCGGGTATTGTTGGATTTTGGTCTTGATTTTGCTCCGGGTGCGGGGTTGTTCCGCAGCGGAGTGACATTGCGTTCTGAACAGGCATTGTATGACCGATTGCGCACCGGACAGGTTCCCTTGTTGCCTCACATTTATCGCACCGATGCCATGCACGGGTTTCCCTTGGCCTCTGGATCCGATGGGCACACCGCCCTTTTCATTTCGCACGCCCACATTGATCATATTGGGTTAACCGGATGGGTGGATCCCACCATTCCCATCTTTAGTGCTCCCGATACCCAACGATTGATGGATGCACTAGCCCAGGCGGGGGATACCCCGGAGGGCTATGCGCCGACATTGATTCCGATGGAGGAAGGTCAGCCTGTAGAGTGGGGTCCGTTTCGGGTCAGACGCTATCCGGTCGACCACGACGTGGTCGGCGCATCGGGTTATGCAGTGGAAACAGAAGATGGCGTCGTGGCCTTTACCGGAGATATTCGTCTGCATGGCCGGCACCCGGAGCTTAGCCAACGTTTTGCTCAGACGGTGCATGGGGCGCGTGCCTTGGTGATCGAGGGAACGACCCTGTCTTTTGGATTTCGCGAAGCACCCCGTACTGAGGCCGCTGTGGATGAATTGTTTGCCAAGGCACTTAACGACACCCCTGGAATGGTTTTGATGAGTTTATATCCACGAAATCTAGAACGTGTGGAATCATTTCTGGCTATTGCCCAGCATGCCGGACGCGCTATTTTATGGCCCAACGCGATGGCTGAATTTTTTCGAGCTTGGGGGTTAAAAGACATCTTGGCTTTTGGCAGTGACGTCGATGTGGCTGCTATTCGATCCAATCCTGCATCATTTATTTTACAACTGACTCCCGAGTTGCTGCCGTGGCTGTTAGAGATGCCGGTGGGACCGGGTTCGGTGTTTTTGCATGCCAATGGAGAGCCTTTGGGAGTATTTGATCCGAAGTGGGACGTGCTTCAAGACTGGCTGAAGTTTCTTCACATACCGTTTTGGCCGATAGGAACCGGCGGTCACGCCAGTCCCGATGATTTAAACCGACTGGTGGAATGGGTGCGGCCCGAAATTTTGTTTCCGCTGCACAGCCAAGAACCGGACCGGCTGATACCCCCTCCAGGAACCATGCGCTGGCTGCCGCAAAGAGGGGGCAGACGATACTCCCTGGGCGGCCGAAGCTGAATCCCCCCTGAATTCAGACACCAGTGTTTTGGCACACTTGATCTGGCGTATTATAATTATTTGGGCGTAGATTCGTGCAGAACACAGGGAGGCAACACGGTGAAAATTTTAATATTGGGCGGGGACGGCTATTTAGGGTGGCCCACCGCGATGTATTTGTCGAATAAGGGCCACGAGGTGGCGGTGTGCGACAATTTTGTGCGCCGCCAGTATGATTACGAATTAGGGGCCGAGAGCCTAGTGCCGATTGCCTCATTGCAGCAACGTGTCAAAACCTGGAAAACCATAACCGGGAAATCCATGCCAATTTATGTGGGAGATTTAACCCATGCCGACTTCGTCTATCACATGATTGGGGACTTTCATCCGGATGCCATCGTGCATTTTGGGGAACAGCGATCCGCGCCCTATTCGATGATAGATCGGGAACATGCGGTGTACACCCAGGTCAATAATGTGGCGGGCAATCTCAACGTGCTGTATGCGATGGCAGATGTGGATCCTAACATTCATTTGGTGAAATTGGGATCCATGGGGGAATACGGAACACCGAACATCGACATTGAAGAAGGATTTATCGAGATTAATCATAACGGGCGTAATGACGTGCTGCCTTTTCCCAAGCAGCCGGGATCTTTCTACCACTTATCGAAAGTCCATGACAGCCACAACATTCAATTCGCATGCCGCAACTTTGGCCTGCGTTCCACGGACCTCAATCAAGGAGTGGTGTATGGCGTCGAGACCGAAGAAACCGTATTGCACCCGGATTTGGCCACGCGATTGGATTACGACTCGGTATTTGGCACCGTGCTCAATCGGTTTTGTATCGAGGCCGTGTTGGGGCATCCGCTTACAGTGTATGGCCAAGGTACGCAAATTCGGGGATTGTTGGACATTCGCGATACCGTGCGGTGTATTGAAATCGCAGTGGAAAATCCTCCGGCGGCCAAAGAATATCGTGTCTTCAACCAGTTTACCGAAGAATTTTCGATTAAACAGCTAGCCGAACTGGTCGCACACGCCTGGCCCGGGGAAGCACGAGTAGAATTGGTCGACAATCCGAGAACCGAGGATTTGGCACATTACTATAATGCCAAACACACCAAACTTGTCGAATTGGGTCTGGTCCCGCACCAGTTGTCAGATACGTTGATAGAATCCTTGTTTCGGGTGATTGAGGACCATAAAAACCGGGTCAATTGGGACATGATTCGTCCTATGGTAAATTGGCGCAAAACCCATAATCTTTCTCATGCCTAAAAGGGGCGGCGGGAGTAACCCGCCGCCTTTATCACTTCCACACTGCGATTTCTTGCAGCACAGGACCCGGGTCAGGCACGTCAGCAATGTTATGCACGTCGATGTATCGAATTTTGCCAGTTTTGTCGATGCCGATCAGTGCACGTTCCGCATATCCCTCTGTACGCAACACGCCGTATAATTGAGCGACTTGGCCATGTGGCCAAAAGTCGGACAACAGAGGGTAGTTAAGATCGCCAAGTGATGCCTCCCAGGCGGTGTTGCAAGGAACCGAATCCACACTAATACCCAAAACTTGGGTATTTAACCGGTCAAATTCAGGCAGTGCCTGGTTAAATGCCGGCATTTCGTTAGTTCAGACCGGTGTCCATGCTAATGGATAGAAGAGGAGCAATACATTATGGGTTCCCACATAATCAGAAAGCCGGATTGGTTTTTGATTTTTGGTTGGCAACTCAAAATCAGGTGCCGAATCTCCAACTTTTAAGGTTTTTGTCGTATTTGCCACCGATGGCCCTCCTTGACGGTTTTTTTAAGACCAGTCTTACTATAGCCTATTAGGTGAGAAAATATCGACCAAATTTGAGGAGAAATCATGGTCCCAGTGATTGCAGCATTTGGAATATTGGCCGCAATATTTGTTCTGGTCAGGATTGATGGCCAATTTCGCCCCAGACCCATGAAAATGGGGTTAGAGCAATTTTTTCTGACCAATCCGATACGAATGCGTTTTTTTGGCCCTGCTCACGCATTGAGCCTGCTGGGGCCGGTGGCCGGTTTGAGTGTTTTAGAAGTGGGCGTCGGAGTAGGGGTGATTTTGCAGGATTTGGCCCAACGCATTGGTTCAAAAGGGCAGATTGCAGGCTTGGACATTCAGCCGCAGGCTCTAGAAAAAACCCGACGGCGGCTTGCCAACATGGGTTACTCGCCAGATTTGCGGTTGGGAACCGCCAGCGAACTGCCGTGGACCGATGGATGCTTTGAACGTGTGGTGATGATAACGATGTTGGGAGAAGTGCCGGCGGATGAGCGGGTGACTGCGTTAAAAGAGATGGCCCGGGTGCTGAAACCGGGTGGGGTCGGGATTGTCACCGAGTTTTGGCCCGATCCGCACTTCATTCGTGAGGCTGACCTTCGAGAATATTGCCGATTGGCACAACTGGAGGTCGTGGATGCCTATCATGCCCCCATGTTATACAGTCTCCGCCTTATGGCGCACTAAAGGTCCCTAACATGGTATAATCGGGAACCGACAAGGCAGAGCCTGGCACTGTGCCTAGATGGCAAAAATATTTAAGAGGCGATGGCTATGAAACAAATAGAGAAGCCGTGGGGTTATGAGATTTGGTGGGCTGTGACAGAAAAGTATGTAGGAAAGTTAATTCACGTGAATAAAGGACACGCCTTAAGCTTGCAGTATCACAATGTGAAACACGAAAGCATGTACGCGATTTCTGGTGAAGCCATGCTGTCGATAAATGGGGAAGACCGCCACTTTGGACCCGGAGATGCGGTAGATATCGCTCCCCTGACTCAACATCGATTAACGGCCATTACCGATTTCGAGCTTGTTGAAGTCTCCACTCCGGAACTAGAAGACGTAGTACGTCTTGAAGATCATTACGGACGTCAGGGAACATCGAACCCCTAACATCGAAAAGCGGTGGGTCATCGGCCCACCGCTTCTTTTACTTTCAATGCGATTTGGAAAAACGCGTCAGAGGAGGCCGAATGGGGATTGGTCACCGTAATCGGCAGTCCCCGATCACCTCCTTCGCGGACGTCAGATTCCAAGGGCACTTGACCCAACAGCGGAACCTTGAACTCGTCAGCCAGCGCTTTGCCGCCGCCTTGCCCAAAAACCGCAAGTTTTTCGCCATGAGGGCATAGGACGTAAGACATATTTTCAATTACGCCAATGATTTCTTGGCGGGCGCGCGAGGCCACATCCCCTGCGCGGTGTGCCACACGGGCGGCGACCTCTTGAGGAGTGGTGACCAGTATTAACTTGGCCTTGCGAACCTTTTGCGCAATATCTAGGGCAACGTCGCCGGTTCCCGGCGGAAGATCTATCAAAAGATAGTCGAGCTCGGGCCAAGCCACGTCGCTGAAAAATTGTTGCAACATTTTTCCCAGCATAGGCCCTCTCCAAACGATGGCTTGGTTTTCTTCGACAAACATTCCCATGGAGACCAAAGAAATGCCGTGAACTTGCCAGGGAATAATTTTTTCCTGCTCGTTAGCCTGAGCCTGACCTTTGGCACCGAACATTCGCCCCTGGCTAAAGCCATAAATGTCCATATCCATGACGCCAACCTGGGCGCCGCTACGGCTCAACGCAATGGCTAAGTTGGCAGTTACCGTGGATTTTCCCACCCCGCCTTTGCCGCTAGCCACACCAATCACCACGGTGGTGTTAGAATCGGCCATCATGCCGGCTGCTGGTCCTTGGCCCGGAAGTGGACCAATCACTGGCGCCTTGGTGGTTGAAGCGGCTCCATTAGAGGTGGACGCAGCGGCCGCACTATTTTGCGACGCCGATTTTTTGGCTTGGGCGCTTTGAAATGCGCGGGAAAATGCTTCCCGTCGCTCTGCTTCATTCATCACTCCCAGGGTTACCGTGACCTCATCGACTTCAGGAATTTTCTTTAATTCACGATTGACCTCTGAGGTGATCTGCTGATGCAAGGGACATCCTTCCACTGTGAGGGCGATGTCTACCGTAACATGACCGCGGTCGATATTTACCTCGCGGACCATGTTTAGCGCTACAATACTCTGGTGCAGTTCGGGATCGTGTACCGAGTCCAAAGCTCCTAAAACTGATCGTTGATCTAGCATCGCGGCCACCTCAAGTTCAATTAAAATCCTAATAGACGCCGACCTTCGTCGGTCAGCATGTCGGGAGTCCATGGCGGACTCCAAACGATGTCCACATGTGCTTCTATAACTCCATCAAGCGTCTCAATCGCCATTTCTGCGGTCCGTGCAATTGTATCATGCATGGGACACCCCGGGGCCGTCAACGTCATTTGCACTCGGACCTCGCCGGTTGGGTTGATGTCGACATCGTACACCAACCCTAAGTCCACGACGTTGACGCCGATTTCAGGGTCGGTTACTTCTTTTAATACTTCGAGTACGTCTTCTTTGGTTGCTGTTAAGGCCATCAATTGTCCTCCTTCGGTTACCGGATCTTAGGGGTCAAATTCTGAGCGATACACTCAGTATTATACCGCTTTTTTGCCAAATCTCGCAGGATGCGGTCAACTTTGCTATTACCCAAAATCGGCGCGCACGAGATGCTTAATTTTTACGGAAACGGGAAAACTGGATGCAGAGTATTATTTTGCCACCTCTGCCGTTGACTAGGCTATCTTTGATTGTTCACTTTAGGGCAGGAGGGGTCGCAACAAATGGAGCGCAAGAATCGGCGGGCACGTGTAAGGTTATGGCAACTCATGTGGTGGAGTCTTCGATTAAACTGGTCACGCAATAAAATTAAGAGACGTCGAGCACGACAAAAAATTGCTGTCATGCTTGAGACGCGGTGGCGATGGCTTGCCAATGAGTCCCCAACCGTTCCCGAATCCGGGGTGGTGCACGCACTGTGGCTCGGTGCAGCATTGGCAGCCCGATCGGAAATGCGCTCTCAGAAAATGTCGCGAGTCAAGCGCTTATTCGTGTTAGCGCTCCGCCTGATGGGTAAAAACAACAGCCGTGCCATACTGTCTGCCTATTTCGCCTGGGTTTGGCTCTGGGAAGCTGCCTCTGGAACCGGTGCTGTGAGTTCTCCAATGCAAAGCCAAGTCTAGGCGCCAATACTTGGTATCGCCAAGTGAACGCCCGAATGCTTCGCTATGATGATACAATGACTGGAGATGGCGAGACAGGGGCGAATATGAGTGGCAGTGGGACGATACCAATGGTGGCTAGGCGCTTTATTAACGATATTCCTGCTAGGGTCAGGCGGGGTTTTATCGGCTCCTGCGGATGCAGCCTCACTGTCAGGCTCCCTAATGTTTAAAACGGTTCCTTCGCCACTGGTAGCCCCGTCAGAGGCTACCTTTATCGTGGTAACTCACGGCAGTTTTTCTGCGCAGCCCGCCAAAGTGGAGTTACTTTGGGCGGCGCATGAACAAACTGTGCGATTGAGTCGGGTGGCTCCTCATGAATTTGCCGGGAATGCCACTCTAAAAACCTTGGGCGCGGTCGCGCTCAAAGTAGTGGGCAACAACGGGCAAGTGCTTGCGAACCGCCATGAAGTGGTGAAAAAGGCCCCCGAGCACTGGGCTTCAAAAATAGTTGTCGGCGGTTTGTTTTTGCTGGGATCCCTGTATTTTTGGCGCCGGATGCAAAGATTAACTCCGCGCCGCTAAATAAGGTAACTTAAGCCATTGTTAAGCCAACACCCCTTTATAGCAAGTCTGGGGGTATGGTACATTGAGATTTAGTTCTAATTTTGGTCACGTTTAGCATTTGCCGGTAAGGAGAGCCTCTAATGAATCGCATACGACGATACTGGATATGGATATTGCCCATCCTGGTCGGATTAGCCATGGGGCTGATGTTGTCCCAAACTCAGACATCGAATCCCACCGCTATCGCGACCACTCATGTAGGTCCCGTAAGTTTTACTAAATATGCGATGAATGACGGCAACAATCCGGTATTTGAAGGTCCTGCGGTCGCCCACTGGAGTGAAAGTTGGACTTATACTGCCTCTGAACCGTTGCAGCAGGCATCGGTGGCCAATGGAGTCGTGTATGTGTCGGGCGACGGCGGCAATTTATCCTCAACTCGCAATGACTTGATATATGCCTTAGACGCACAGACGGGAAGCTTGTTGTGGACCCGCCACCTGGACAATATGTCGATGACCACGCCCCTGGTAGCTGGCGGCATGGTTTTTGTCGGTTCGGGAACCCAAGGATTTCAAGGGGTTAACCTGGCCAAGGAAAACAATCTGAACGCGACCAACGTTGTGCGCGGCACGGGGCCCAATGCGATTTACGCATTGGACGCCGCCAATGGACAGGTGGTGTGGGAATACCGCACCCTTGGGGAAAACATGCCGACATTTGTTTATAGTCAGGGAAATTTATACGTGGCCAACGGTAATGGCGCGGTATACGCTTTCAATGCGCGGACTGGCATCCGCGAGTGGAAAGTGGATATTGGATCGTACGTTAGCATGTCGTCGCCGACATTGGCCAACGGCATTTTATATGTCTCTGGGGCGCATCCGTATAATCTGTATGCCATTAATGTAGAGACGCACCAGTTGATGTGGTCGGCTCCATTGCCCTCCGTGTTTGCGGGAAGCGACGACTGCTCGCTTGCGTTTGCCCATAACATGATTTACGTTATGGGAACGATTGGCAGTTGGGCCAAACCCACGTCGGTCGTGTTCGCGTTTGATCCGACCGGGCAATTAGCTTGGCACACGGCTCTTGGCAGTGGATCGCTTCCCACAGACATTGAAGTTTCGGCACCGGTAGTGACGGGATCCACCCTTTATGTAGGCAGCCCGATTACCAACGCAGAATATGCGCTAAACGCGGAGACAGGAAAGATTGAGTGGACATTCCATGCTGCAGGTCCTATTTCGGAGTCTCCCGCGGTGGTCAACAACATTTTGTATGTGGGCGATGGCACCGGAATGTTTTACGCGATTGACGCCACGACCGGCACTGAAATTGCGTCGAAAATGTTGACGGGGTCCTTTGCTGCCGATTATCCGGTGGTCGTGGGGCAAACCATATATCAACCAGACGAAAATGGTCAAATGTTTGCCATTCCCTTTCGTGCGCTGACTCCGGCAGCACTACACGCGGCACCGAATATTCCAATCCCGTCGGGCGTGTTGGGACAGGACATCAAAAAAGGAGAAGCGCTCTTTATGGGAACCAGCCTCTCACCCATTGGATTATCTTGTGATACCTGTCACGTGGCAGGAGGGACCCTGACCTCCTTTCACGACGGTTTGGTGGTCCCCAGCTTATTGGGTGCGGCCTCTGGATTTCCCAAAATTATCAACGGGAAGATCAAGACTCTTGACGGCCAAATCAACCATTGCATCAAAGGCATGAAGGGTAAGCCCCTCGGCGTCAACAGCCCAGATATGCTGGAGTTAAACCTCTATTTGCATTGGCTATCCAGTGGCTGGACAGAGCATCTAGTCACAGGAACCAGTTCTGGATCCTCCAGTGGGGGCTGCAAATAGATGAATCGGCGGCAACTATTGGGGTTCATAGCGATTATGGCGGTCGTTTTGGCGACCGGAGGATTTTTATGGCATCGTCACCAGCAAACCGTCGCTTCCATCCAGCTTCAAGTGCGGGAAGCGACAGCTGGCAAGGAACTTTTTGCGGGACTATGCGAAACATGTCATGGACCCGGCGGAGATGGCGCAGGGGGAGCGCCAATTCTTAACGACGGCTCGGTGCTGAAGACCTACACTACACCAACCAGTTTGAGCGCGTTTATTCAAACCCACATGCCTGCAAGCAATCCAGGTATGCTGAATAGTCAAGAGGCGACAGATTTGGCACTGTATATTTTCAGATTAAATCATCGGTTTCCCCCCGCTCATGGCTAGCAGTTGAACTCCCCCTAGTGGGAATGTACAATGGAGGCATGGTTTGAAAGGGAGGGCCACTGTTGTTGAGGTATGTCCGTGCCTCTGTCGAGGATCAGGAGAAAATACGCGATTTTTTAAGACAGTTTATCGATGACTATCTTACCGATCAAATTGAGCAATTGGTGGCCCAGCGAGTAGGCGGTTTATACCTCGCGTTGGAAGACGAACAAATAATCGGCACTGCGGTCATAGCACTGCCCAAACGGCATGAAGCATATCTTAGTGGGATGCGGATCGCGCCGTCGCGTCAAGGTCAAGGAGTGGCAGAAGCCTTTACCAAGTTTCAAGTAGCCGAGGCAGGGAGGTTGGGCGCTGGGATTGCGCGAGCCCTCGTTCATCAAGACAATCAAACCTCGTTGCATATTTTGCAGGAAAGTCTTGGGTTTCATGTGGCGGATGGCTGGATGGTAGGGACATTAAGCGGATTTGAAGCTCCAGACGTGCCCCCTTTAGGGGCAGGCCCTGCTTGGGCAGTTGATAAGGAAAGAATTTTGTCGTTCTGGTATCGATTTGCAGATGATCTATGGGCAGGCCAAAACCTATGGGCACCACACAGTTTAACTATGGAAGATATCTGGCAGCGATTTGAGAACAGCGGGGTTGCCGTGGCGCCGCAAACGGAAAACTTGGAAATTGATACATTGGCTATGTATCGCGTGGGGAAAAAAAAGACGATGTATATCAACTATTTCCGGGTTGCCGAGGGGCGCCTGGCTCCCGATCTGTTGGCTTACTTGTGGGTTGAAGCGCGCGCCTGGGGCTTGGAGCATGTGCACTATGGATTGCCGCAAAAGCAGGCGGAAAAATTCTTAAGTATTAGCGGGTTAACACCGGCCGATACCTGGACCGGCCTGGTTTTGGAAAAAGACTTGTCTATGACTCATGAGTAGTATTATGTGGTTGCGCTATAAGCGATGGCTTCAACAATGGAAGTCACAGTGGTGGCCATCGCGTTCGGCGATCCGGGAAATTTGGCAGCTGTTGCTGTTTAGCCGTATCGCTCTAGTGTTGGTAGGATGGATTGGGCTGGCTCGATTTCCCTGGAAATATTATTCACCCCAATTTAATGTTACTGCCAATCCTCTGGTGTTGATGTGGATTCGGTGGGACGCGATGTGGTATACCAGAATAGCGCTCCAGGGATATTGGACTCAGGCATTGGCGTTTTTTCCTTTGTATCCGCTTTTGATTGCGGGAGTGCACTGGGTGACCTTCACGGCACTTTCGGTATATAGCGCTTCATTAGTTGTGTCTAATTTGGGTTTGATAGCCTTTGCGGTGACGTTTTATGCCCTCGTTAACGAGTACTTTGATGACACCCTTGCGCGCCGCTCACTATGGATGGCTATCATGTTTCCTACCGCTTTTTTTCTTTCGGCGGCCTATACAGAATCAATATTTTTGTTTTTAAGTACGGCGGTCTTCCTGCTGGCTAAACGGCGACGGTATTGGGCAGCCGGATTGTTGGGGCTATTGGCTGCCATAACGCGTAACGAAGGCGTGTTTACCGCCATCCCCATTTTGTGGGCTTACTACCAAGATTATGGATTGCGATTTCACAAACGAATTTTGTCGGTGCTGGGAATACCTTTGGGAATTGCCGCCTTCATGGCCTACCAATGGGCCGCCTTCGGGAATCCCTTGACATTTATTCAGGCGGAATCCTATTGGGGACGCCACATCACCTGGCCGTGGGTTGGAGGATTTTTGGCAATTCAGGAGATATTCAGGGGTGGTCCATTGCAGGCTAACACCGTCCTGAGTATGATAGACTTAGTTTCGGCGATGGGGTTTGTTGCGCTGTGGCTATATGGATGGCGCAAGCACTTCCCGTTGGACTGGTTGATATACTGGGGCGTGCTGTTGCTGGTGGACGTTTCGGCGCCGGATATTGGCGGTAGAAGTCCCTTGCTAAGTATGTCGCGGTTAGTATTGATATTGTTTCCGGGCTTCGTCGCGTTGGGTATACTTTCAGAGAACGATACCTGGCGCAGATTTTTGCAGTGGACATTGCCGGGGCTGCAAATGGTGTTTTTCTTGCTGTTTGTTACATGGCGATGGATTGCATAAAACAGTTGGGGGGCAATTGCATGCGGGCCTTGGTGGTTATTCCCACCTATAATGAGTTGGGGAATCTCTCGCCGCTTGTGGAGAGTATTTTGGACCAAGGAAACATGTTTGATATATTAATTATCGATGACGGGTCGCCCGATGGAACCGGTCTGCTGGCTGATCATTTAAAAGACACATATGCGACAGGACGAATTGAAGTCATCCACCGGCAGGGAAAGCTTGGCTTAGCGACAGCATATCTAGCGGGTTTTCGGTACGGGTTGGTGAAAGGCTATGATTTGATTTTTGAAATGGATGCAGACTTCTCGCATAACCCCCAATACTTGCCGCGGTTTGTGGAAACGATGGCGCGTACTGGGGCAGACGTAGTGTTAGGGTCGCGGTATGTCGCCGGCGGGGGTGTCACGCGGTGGCCCTGGTACCGCCAATTAATTTCTCGCGGTGGGTCTCTCTATGCGGGGTTAATGCTAGGACTTCCAGTGAAAGATATTACCGGGGGATTCAAGTGTTTTAGCCATAAAGTGCTGGAAGCTTTGGACCTGGAGTCGATACAGTCATCGGGCTATGGGTTTCAAATTGAGATGACATATCGTGCGGTTAAGGCTGGGTACCGGGTTGTTGAAATGCCTATTGTTTTCGAGGAGCGGCGCGAAGGCACCAGCAAGATGTCACCTGCGATTTTTACCGAAGCGTTGTGGATGGTTGCTAAGATGCGTGCTCAGTCTGCATTGAAAAATGAGGGTGAGACCGCCAGTCATCGGGTTCGGCCGTAGGTATTAATGTTAGGTCGACTGATCCGATATGGGATTATTGGGATTACGGGAGTGGTTGTAAATGTCGCGGTGCTGACGCTGGCACGGCGGCTTTTGCCTGGATCCCCAACGGTGACGTATATTCTGGCGGTGGAAGCTTCAATTATCAGCAACTACGTGCTCAATGCCTGGTTCACTTTCAGGCAACCGCCCGCTTGGCTCAAAATGGGACAATACAATTTGGTGTCGATTGGCGGTCTTTTGGTCCAAACAGGGATTTACCGGCTGATTTTGGCTCATCCGTGGAACCTGGCGCTACGTGTCTGGGTTACCCAGCATCACCCGGTATGGACTCAAGTGTGGTGGGTTACTTTGTTAACCAATGCCCACTGGAATTATCTGGTTGCCGATCTATGTGCCATACCGTTTGGAACGTTAGTGGGCTTTTTGTTGTCGGCATTTTGGGTGTTTCGCCCATCGGAGGTCGTTGGCGATGGAACTGGTGAGGCCGCCCCAAGACCCAACCGTGCTGGAATCGATCACTGAAGCCGGTTTGGCCATGATGGCCAGCGGAGCCGAGGTGTCACGGGTTGAGGATACGGTTGAGCGTTTGGCCCATGCCTACGGGGTGCCCACCATCGATGTGGTGGCATTGCCAACGGCGTTGTTTGTGGCGACCCCTGAGGGCACACTGCTACGCCGAATTCACCGGCGATCCGTGAACTTAGCGGCTATAGCCGCCATTAATCAGTTGTCGCGCGATGTGGCTGCGGATCCTGTTCCTGTCAGCGAATTTCGCGAAAAACTTACTCAGGCTCGAACGTTATCGCCTTATGGACCGAGGAAATCCCTAATTTTTGCCGCATTTGCAGCGGGTCTTATCAGTCAATTGATGGGGGGCCGCTTAGTCGATATCCTTCCTGCTGCCCTTTCGGGCATATTGACTCAACTGGTGCGTCAGCGTCTTAGAAACACTGCCATTGCCGGAAGTTTAGCTGATATGATGTCCGCGGTGGTGGCGGCGATTCCCGCACTGGCGGCCGCTCAGGATCCGATATTTCGGCCCGGCTCCATATTGGTCGGCGGGATTATGATTTTAGCGCCTGGCCTCTTGTTGACCACGGCTGTGCGCGATGGGATTGCAGGTGATTTGTTGTCGGCGGCGGGCAGACTTTTGGAAGCCATCTTAATTGGGGCTGCCGTAGCCGCCGGTGCCAGTCTGCCCTTATATGTCTATTTGGCTATGGGAGGTCGGTGGCCATGATTCGTTCCGCACTGTTCGCGGGCCTTACTACCGTGGCCTTTGGGTATCTTTATCAACTCGCCGGAATTAATCTTTGGATTGCCGGATTGATTGGAGCTGTGGCCTGGGCAGGTGCCACCGTCATAGGATCTTTTACCGGAACCGGACTGTTGTCTGATTTTGTTGGGTCGCTGATTGTTGGTGTGTTGGCGGAAGTGGCAGCGGTTAACAAACGCCAACCGGTGACCGTATTTATGGTTCCCGCCATTATTTCTTTTGTTCCGGGGTATTTGGTGTATCAGTCTATGGTCGCTTTTCTCAAAAGCCAATTTAATACCGGTATTCGCGTCGGGGTTACGGCACTGTTTGCCGCGGGAGCTTTGAGTTTGGGACTGGCGCTATCCTCGGCGGTTTTTCGCCCGCTTCTCCGTCGCTCGAAAGAGGCCTCGCAGCGGCCATTGTCCTGATTGTGGGTCAATGAGGTCGTCAACGCTTGAGTGAGGACGCGGCCAGTGCCTGATATCCCTTACCGTCTATGGACGGTCACGATTCAGCGCTTCCGCCCCATCGACCAGCGTCGTCAGGTCAATGCCCTCCGAGGGTTCACCAAAATGATACTTCTCATAAAAATTGACGTGCTTTCAACCCTCGGGGCTCACGCGTTTGATGTGATCCGTTTGCTCCTCTTTGACACGTTCGCGGAGGGGTATACGGTCACGGCGGAGTGGATTCGGTTTTAGAATGAGCGTCGCATGCATGGGAGTCTGCACGATTGGTCCCCTGCCCAGTATTATGCCGGGTGTCGGGCCGGCACGGCCCCGCCCATTAAGGCGGCGCATTGTTAGGGGACACAACGCCCCGTCTACCATAACAATCCAGGAGTCTGGTAATTTCCCCCATCAGGACGTAACGGCTTGACATATCGTGCACGATGGATGCTTGTCTAATTATTGGGGGTTGAACCGCCAAAGCGGTTGTTCCGGCTCGGGCCAGACGGGGACCGCCCGGGTGCCGTACATCTGGGCAATCCATTGGATGGCGCGCTGAATCACGATCGCGGCCCCGTCGCGCCAGTGGGCCGCCCACAGTTCGAGGGTCCGCTGATGTGCGTCTATCTGATGTGCGGCGAGCCACTGATGACACCGTTTCCAGGTCCAGTGGTAGGCCTGAGGGCCAAGCCATCCCACGGCCCAGGTGTGGGCCGTGTACGGGCGACAATCATAGGGCAGGGCACTGTCAGTGACCGCGCAGGGGCGACAGCAATAGCGCTGAATGGTCAGAACGTAGATCCCACGCCCGTCTTGCACAGGACGCGTAGAGGTGCCGTTGCGTACGAGGGGATGACGGGGATCGGAGGGACACACGGGACGCGGACCCCCGAGATTCCGGAGGACTTGGCTGAACGACACTGTTAACGGTATAATAGCCATAGATCACCTGATCTGACCGAGGGTAGGCAACCAACCTTAAAGCCCTCGGTCTTATTTTTTTTTGACAACCCTTATGGTACTAAAAAACCCCCCTAACATGGGGGTACTATGTCCACTAGCATAAGTTAAACCGATGACAAATGGAATTGGATAAAACAGTAGCTTGTTGCGCATGCGCAGGCTCGAGCAATTGGAAGGCTGGATTCGTCGCGGTCGTCTCCGACGCTTTAGCGTCGGTCGGATCTCGGCGGATCCCATCCGCCGGCAGCTCGCCACGATCGCGCCCACCGTCTGGCATGATCTGCGGCAACGCATCGGGCGGCAGTTGGCCCGCAATCGCGACGGGGATCGCATCGACGGACTACGGGTGGTCGCCCTGGATGGCGTGGAACTCTTCGTGCAACATTCCGTCACGTGTCGGGATTGTCTGCATCGCACTGTCAACGGCGTG
>JAJZZP010000056.1 GCA_021797515.1 Bacillota bacterium
ATCGCCAAACGCGGCATCCAGAAACTCCTCTCCGGAGATCCGCTCACGAAAGCCCACAAAGCCACACGGGGTTTTCCACGGAAAAACCGCGAGGACTTTCGGCAACTAGGGCCGGAACGGTCCGAAGCCACGCTTGGGGAGATCGGCGTCAGTCGTTTGAGGCCTACGGCCTCGACGCAGCGACCCATGAGCCAGGATACCCCCGCCTCAACCCGTCAGGGTTAGGCGGCGGGAGAGTTCATGGAAGGAGACGGCTTCGGGCTATCGCAGGGACTTCTTGGAGTCGCAAGTTCAAGCCTTCAAACCACGATGATTGACGGGTGAACCACCTTGCCCGGGATGGCGGTTTCTGGAAAGCTTCAACCAAATCACTGAAAAAGGATGATATTATGGCAGTCGCACTCTTGGTTATCGACATCCAAAAAGACTACTTCCCCGGTGGAAAAATGCCGTTGGTGAACCCAGAATCGGCTGCAACCGAGGCTAAACGACTAGCGGATGGATTCCGTAGCCATCACTGGCCGGTGATTTTTATGCAACATGTGTCATTAAGTCCCACTGCCTCTTTTTTCCTGCCCAATACGGATGGCGTCGCCATCCACCCTACGGTGACACCTCAACCAGGGGAAACTGTATTGGTCAAACATTACCCTAACAGCTTCCGTGAAACTCGACTGCTGGAAGTATTACAACAACTGCAGGTCACCGAACTCGTTATCTCGGGCATGATGACGCACATGTGTATAGACGCCTCGACCCGTCAAGCCGCTGACTTGGGGCTGACTTGTTTCGTTGCCTATGATGCCACTGCCACGCGCACGCTCCAGTTTAATGGTCTCACCACGCCGGCCACGGAGGTGCAAACCGCATTCTTATCATCTCTTAATGGGGCATACGCAAAAGTACAGTCTGCGGCTTCAATTTTGGCGGTTCAGTTTTCCGGGTCGGCGCCGTCCGTTGATTAAGAGACTCGACGTAAAGCGTTAAACTTTGAAGCTGTTCCGGCGTCATGACATCCCCCCACGCGGGCATCATTCCATCGCCTTTGGCAATTATCTGGGCGATTTTTTGGGTTGGCAAATCTTCAGTTGTTAGGTTATCCAGCCTCGGGACACTGGCACCGGTAGGCAGTGTCCAAAAACCTTCTCCGTCACCTCGCGGACCATGACAAGACAAACAACTCCTGGCAAAAAGTGCAGCGCCTTGAGCTATAGATGGCACCGACGGTTTTTGCCGAGGAATTGGTTTCGGCACAATATGGTATCGAAACGGAGGTGGCAGAGCCGCCTCCACCACGCCGGGATATGAAGCTAACCACAAACCGGAACACATGATCGAAAGAGAAAGTTTAGCCCAATGCGGTACCATGGTTCACCTCGGAAAGCAATGAATTTTTGACATGAACATCTCCAACAGCTGACACATCAACCACGCGGTAACCTAAGCCCAGGTAAGGGTGGGTAGCCCCTTGCGGCCAAGGCTGAAGTTTCACCAGTTCTCCCGGCTCCGGCAACGGCCACGCCGTAGGAAGCCCAGCCCAATGCGTGATGGTTTCTGTTCGGTGACTAATCACTTGATGGACGTGGCCGTAAAACACCGTAACCCGGTGAAATCGTACAACCAACGCACGAAGTGCCGCACCGTCAAAAGTGTACCAATTCCAAGGCGCAAACACGTTGTACAGAGGTGCATGGCAGAACAAAATCAAAGGGGTTTCTGGACTCATCGTGTCGAGTTGGCCTTTAACCCACTTTAATTGCTCGCGGCCGAGAAAAAATCCCCTGGAAACATTGTCTAAGCCTAAAAACTGCACCCCTTTATGAATGAACCCATAGTGAAGATCTCCCAACACCATTTGGTACAATGCCCCGCGATCCATTAATGCGTCATGTTCTCCAGGCACAGTGTAGTACGGAATTTTGCTCGCGTCTAAAACCTGCTTAAACAGCAATAAGCGGCGTTTGCGGTCATAGTCGGAAGCAGTGCCTTGGGTTAAATCTCCGGTTACCAGCAAAAAGTCGGGACGAGGCGTCAGTGATGCAATCTGGCCTAACGCCATATTCAGTGTAGCCATGACGCTGCGATTGGCATCCCCGACATAGCCTAAATGGATGTCGGTTAACTGTACGAATCGGAAAGGAGCAATCGGCCCCGATGTTTTCAACGATTGGGCATAGGCCGCAAGGTGAAACATACTGCCGCTTGCAACCATTCCGACGGCCGCTCCGCCCAATGCTAAGAAACCCCTTCGCGTCAGTGCTGATTCCTTGGTTATGGAAGATGTTGGTTGTGACATACTTAGCCCTCCCCGAATAGAATTTCCCGGCGAGGGCTAAGTTATGTATCACGATTGGTCTTTTACACGGGAGGCTTAATATCGTTCCGAATGCTCTCGCGATATAAAAACATCGCCTGATATGCAATCCATGCCAACATAATGCCCGACACAATCAAGGCCAGCAATCCGCCCAAAAGGGGTATCTGTGCCACAAGCAACATTACCAGCATAAAGATAATCAAGAGAGCAGCTTCCAACAGCACAAATCGCAATCCAAAGGGCCAATGTTTTTGGATCCACCGTAAAGCCTCTTTAAGCCCCTCACCTGGGGTCACCTGCCCATAAAAGACGGCGCCGACCCAATACAATAAGGTGGCGAACCACAGCATCATCAGGCCAATTAATACAATGAGCGCAATCACGCTAAATACGGGAGCAATCGCGGGAATCGCGCGTCCAGCCAATGACAGCAGCAACGACACCGCCATCAAAATCAAGAACAATATGATGAACCCGATAAACGCCATAACCACTAACGTAAAGGTTCGCCAAAAGTTATGTCTGCCAAACTTAAAAAAGCTAAACAAACCTGCTAACGGTTCTTGGCCGCGAACGGCCTCAGCAGCCCCTCCGTAAAGTCCGCCTATCACAAAAGGGAGGATGATAAGCCCCAGCGTCAGATAAACCAGCACCACTTTAGCCAAAACACCTGGTGCGATGTGGGGAAGATGTGGCGAGGCCACGTTCTGCAGACCTAGGTGCGTCAACGATGAAGGCAGCGAGGCTCCCAAGCGGCTCAAAACAAATAGCTGAAATAGGGAAGTGATAATGAGGTACCAAAACGCCATCACCAAAATCCCAGGCTTTTGCCAAATTTGACGCCACGCTATGCGAAACAATCCTGTAGCTGACACACGTTTCCCTCTTTTCCGTTCCGATAAACACTACCGTAACCAGCCGAAGCGGATTTCGTCAAGTCCTCTTGAAAAAGCTCCCAAGATCCGTCATAATTTTCCTCGTTATTGCTACCTGTGGGAGAAAGGGCAGAACACCTTGCGACATATTTTAGTCATTGACGACGAAGATGGCATTCGGCAAATCATTAACCTTGCTCTCTCCCGTTATGGAGTGACAGTCATGGAAGCCGCCACCGGTGAGGTCGGATTGGCTATGGCCTTAATGAGTCAACCTGATGCCATTATAGTAGATTTGAGGCTTCCAGATATTTCTGGAGTAGAAGTTGCCGCACGCTACCAATCGCAAGGGGGTACATCTCCTATAATTCTGCTTTCGGCTTCCGATGAGTTAGAAACCAAGGCAGACCATCCGGCAATCACGCGAGCGCTAGCCAAACCGTTCACCTTGGGCCGATTATGGTCCACCGTGCAAAGCGCTCTTACTCCGCAAACGCGCGGGGCAAACGAACCAAAAAGACAGATCCACCGTTAGGCCGAGTTTGATAGGTAATAGTTCCTCCCATTTTGTCCAGTACCCGCTTCGATAAATAGAGCCCCAGTCCAATCCCCCCGCGTGCAGGCCGATGCAATGAATCTGGAACACGATGAAACAATTCGCGGGCCACCGAGAGTGAAATGCCCGGACCGCGGTCCGCGATGGCCAGTCGCACTACATCTCCTTCATCAACCACTTCGATGTCAATCGGATGTTCTGCGGGAGAGAATCGATTGGCATTTGACAGCAACACCTGTACTACCAATATGATCAGTTCCTGATTCCCCCATACCATCTTGTGAGCTAGCCCAGTATACCGCCAACAACGGCCAGGTAACAAACGTTCCCGAATTTCCACCTCTTCCTGAATCAATGCATCCATATCTACCGGTTCCAGTTTTACGGCAAAGTCAGGATCTTGCATCTGAACTACCGTCCAAATCTCACGAATGAGTCGCCCCAGACGGTCAGATTCACGCCAGATTACCCGAAGATTGTGAGCAACCTGAGGGTCCAGTCCTGCGGCAGATTGAGTCATCCAATCCGCCAATCCGACAATTATGGTAATTGGAGTGCGAAATTCGTGGGCAATTAGCGAAAGAAAGGCCTCGCGTTCTTTTTTCACCGCCACCTCTTCGGTTATTTCGGTATATACTGCCACGTATTCGGCTACCCCACCGGATGCGTCTTTGGTTAACACTTGGCCGCGGCAGCGGATATAACGAGGCGGCATCCCCTTCATTTCCACGATGTAATCCCAATCCTCAGTGGCTACCAATTCACTCAAAAACCTACCGCTATCTGTTAGCCGTTCCGTCATTTTCCGCACCAGACGATCTAACGGCCGATTCAGATCCTTCCGGTTCAGAAGCCAAAGTTGCAAAAATCGGTCATTAGCATAGGCAACCGCCCCATTGCGGATATAAAGTGTAGCGGCATCTGTAAGCGCCAATAATGTTTCCATCCGGTGCTGAACTGCCCGCTGGGACTCCAAAAAAATCACCCATTGCATCATCATCCCTACCGCTTGGGACACATTATCCCATCGGGACTGTTCCGCTGGTGTTTCAGACGGAGGCTGGATCCAATATAACGTCAATACTCCCATCACCGTTTTCTGTTCGTCATACAAGGGATATAACCATAGCTCGCGAATATGCTCCTCAATGAGAAATTCGGGACGTTGGGAAACTGGGAACTGGGAGAGATCGAGAAAAACCGCGGATTTTTTCCAACGAATCGCGTCGATAAGGGCGATGAGGCGGGGATCCTCAGTGATGTCTTGATATCCAGACAAATCCAAACCGCCGACGGCTACCCGCTCCCAACGCTTTGACTGCTGATTCCACAGTCGCAATCCAACGCGATGCTCAGGAAACATTACCACCAGTCGATCCACGACCCATCGCGCCGCAACATCGCGCAGTGCAGGATCTTCTCGCCGACCGGCAACAAATCGCTGAAAATCGGAGATAAATTGAAAAAGCAAGTCATTATTCATGCATCGCTTCCCTCTTGGCTATCCAGACCAAGTGGCGCACCCTGTTCAACCATCGGCAAACGAATGAGGAACACCGCCCCTGTGGCCGATGGTTCTAAATCTAAGGAGCCACCCCAAGATTCCATTATTTGCCGTGAAAACAGCAGTCCCAACCCATGTCCTTGATCCTTAGTAGTCAATAATGCAGAAAAGAGGCGGGTTGCCACCAACGGATCCACGCCGCCACCGGTATCTTTGACACGAATTTCAAGCCAATCGTCATTTTTTTGCATTTCGATTCGAATAACGCCCGGAGACAAAATGCTCTCACTTGCGTTATGCAGTAAATGTTGCATGACTTGGATAAGTCTTCTGCGTTCTGCCATAACCCAACTGGAAACCAAAACTGTTTGCAGCACAATGCCCTTTTTTTGTAGATACGGGCCCCATTCATCTGCCAACTGCTGAATCAATGGCGACGGATCCAAGGCAGTTCTAGGATAATCGACAACGCCACCCAATATCTCCTCTAGTCTTTCATCGAGCAGCAGGATCTGGGATGCAGCCCGATGCAAATATTCATCCTCAGGATTCTTCCATTGTAACAACTCTATATATCCTGAGGCTACTGTTAGCGAACTCTTCGCGTTATGCACCGCGTTAGCCATGGAAAATAGGAAAATCGCATGCTCCACCCGCTGTTCTACTAACATCGCTACCAAAACGGGAATCTTTGGGGTTACTGGTTGATCAAAATGCATGGTCAACAATCCCCACCGAGTTTCTTGTTCTACCACAAAATCGGTATTCTGTTGGACTCCGCCATGAATGTCGGCTAAGGACATGGCAACAACACCCACTGTCTTTGTCCGCTCTAACATCTCCGTCAACACTTGGTGGAAAACATCCACCTAGCATCACTCCGTTCCGTTAAGAACATCTTCCTAACCGCGAAATTGTCATGCTATACAAACCATTGCAGACCAATCGATCCTTCGTAGCGTGATGTCGGAATCCCGCAATGAAACCTTTTCGCGAAATTCCCATAAAATTCCTGCCTAGTTAAACCGCATAAATTCATTATCCGGATTAAATGGCTTTCCTAGACCATGCTTTTGTTGTATGAACTCTCCCACCACCTAACCTTATCCGGTTGAGACAGGGGTTTCCTGGCTCATGGATCGCCGCGCCGCAGGGTTGGGCCCCTTGGCGTCTTCCGCAATCTCCCCCGGGCGTGACTTCGGACCGCTCCGGCCCTAGTTTCCGAAAAATCCGCGTCAGTTTGCGTTCTGTGGTGAGCGGAGGGGGCGCATTCCTGCGAACTGTACGAGGGCGGAACCGTGATGACCAATTTGCCCTGACGTAGCGCTTTATAGCGAGTAAACGACACAATTTCACCCCAAGCAGAGGACAAAATCGGCAACCTGATTAAGCGTCATTGGCTGACCTGCCTACGCCAATAATCTGTTGCCGCAATTTTTGCCGGTATTCTTCCAACCCTTCCAAGCGGATCGCGTCCTCTCATGCTGGGTGCCCCTCAATAATGCCCTGCCGTATTGTTTAGTACCGTCCTCCACGACTGAGCATTGCCATCGTCTCTTATCTCAGTTCTTGATCCTAATTATATGCCAAATTGACGATCATAGGACCGTACTGCCATTCGGCGCCGTTAGGCCATTAGTTGTTGCGGGATGACGGGTTTGCTCTCGGCGTACAACACTACTGGACCAAAAGCCACTCCTTTGGCCAGTCGAAGGCGCAAGTGCTGGCCCAGGGTAGTGATCTGATAGCACAACCCAATAAAATTTCCGCGTCACATACTTTTCGGTTATGGACCACTGTGCCGATAGCAGGCCGTGCCGTTTCTTCTTTGGGGGACTACGTCTATCTCATCGCCATCAATGTGCTCGTGTTGGAACGCACCCGTTCCGCTCTCGCGGTTGCTACCGTGTGGGTCATACCATTGCACTACTACTCGCCGGCTTGCCCCAAAATGCCCTATGGTTGGATGCCACCTCCCTTGGGATATCAGCGTCAAGCTTTGGGTGGATTCGACGATCTCACCCCAGAGGATAAGGTAGACTATGTGTGGATCGGATTGCGGCCTCAGACGACTGGGTGCCTTTTCCTAAATGGCATAAAGCCATTATTCGGCAGCAAACGGACAACCAGTACCCGGACTCGGACGAGCCATGCGATTGGACTCAGGTTCGCAATCGAATCACCCGCGACTTGCATCATCGGAGGTGCGCCATGGAAGTTGATCTTTTTGCCATCCAGCCCTATATGACTTTGGCGGATTATGCCACTCATAGCGCCTTCTATCGTAAAATTCGCAGTTTGATAGAGGCGGCCGAACGCATGCGGCAGCCTAACAACCCTGCCTTGGTTGTGTTTCCCGAAGACTTGGCAACGTTCTTGGTCATTGCTGACCGTGTGGGGCTCCTAGACTCTGCGAAGACGATGGATGAAGCATTTTCCCGCATTGGTGCACGATTGCTACCCAACATCGTGTATATTATGGCCCAATTTCGGATTCGGTCTTTAAAACGCGCTTTTTTCACCTGGGCCGCGCCCCAGGTGTGGCGCATTTGGTATCAGACCATGACCGACTTGGCCAAAACCTACCAGATGACTATTGTGGCTGGTTCCGCACTCCTGCCTGAAAATCGTTTCGGGCTCAACACTGCACACTTTGCTGCTCGGTCGGCAGATATTTACAACTTGAGTTTTACCGCTAATCCTTTAGGCCAGGTTGTGTACCATACCAAAAAAGTCAATTTGGTTCCCACTCAAGAAGACGTCTTGGACCTAACTCCAGGACCCTTGGAACCAGCGTTGGCCTCCTACTCGTGGAACGGAATTCCACTGGCGACCACCATTTGTTACGACGGGTTTTCCATTCCGCACACCACGGCAGAGCCTCGCTTCTCCTCTTTAATCCCCCTATTAGATACGCGAGGAGTGCGACTGGTGGCTCAGCCGTCGGCCAACCCCTGGCCGTGGCAAGATCGATGGGCTTTTTCCGGTGCAGAGGACCAGAGAAGCCGGAAACAGCAATGGCTGGCGGAGGGATCCCTTTATGCACTCAGAAGTTGTCAGTCCATCGAGGTCGTCATAAATCCGCAAATCTTGATCCAGATGCTCGACATCCACTTTGATGGTTCAAGTATGATTATTGCCCGTAATCCATCTGGAGAAGTACAAATTCTATCCCAAAGCGCTGATTTCCAAGCGGACCCTGCCGCCGAGGAAATACTGCACGCTACGTGGAATTTTTAGTCAGAGAATCAAAGAGAAATGAGTTCTAGTAATTGCCAGAAACTTCTATTTTAGCTACAATATGGCTTACAAAACGTTAAGAAGGTGATTTACGATGTCGGTACCCCGCATTGCGGTGAGTCAAGCCCCCTATTCCCGAGAGGTAGACGTGGCTCTCCACCGCGTCGTGTCCCACATGCGCCAAGCAGCTAGTCATGGTGTCGACATCATTGTCTTTCCTGAATGGTTCATGGGTTTAAACCCCGTTGAGATTGTTCCCAACCGCTATACCGAAAAAATTGGCCGGTTAGCCAAGGAATTGAACCTTGTCGTCATTTGCGGAAGCCTCCGGGTACTTGACAGCGATACCGGAAAGAAACAACAACGGGGTCTGGTTATCGAACGAGATGGAACCATTATTGGCAGTCAAGCCAAAATATTGTTCCAACCGACTGAACGGCCATGGTTTGAACCGGGGACAAACGTCGCGCCCATTGCTACTAGTTGGGGACGTGTTGTCATATTGCTGGGGTTAGATGCCACTGATGCAAACATTTGGGCGGAAGCGGCCAATTTGCGTCCAGATTTGGTGGTTATGGCGGCTAGTGCCCGTTCCGCCCCGGAACGCAACCAATTGCAAGAACTTTCGGTGACGCGAAGTTTGGAAGTGGGTGCCACGGTAATTTTAAGCCCCCTGCTCGGACGATTTGGAGGGCTTTCGTATAATGGCGGGGCCGTCATCGCCCACCGGGGACGCATCATCTCTTCCGCTGAAGAGGCCGAAATCCTGTTAATGGCCCAAGATCCTAAAGCACCGTTAATTCAACTTGGTGCTGTCGACGTTTCTTGTTATGTCCCCCTTAGTCCGCCGCCCAAGGGCATGCTGGTTGACCCCAAACGTACGCTAGGTCCCGAAGCCGAAAAGAAAATCCTATTCGATTGGGGAGCCTTAAAAACCTCCGATCTGTTAGCTGCGGGACGTGAGCTTTTGTTGCAAGTGCAAGGAAACCCGCGCTGGCTGGCCCTAGCCCCTGCCAAACCCACGATGATCCGAGATCTGTCTACTCTGCTCAACGAAGGTGCCGTGGGTGCCTTTGCGTATCCAGGCCTGGATGGTATCACTCCATATTCCGAATCTATACGCGAATTGGGCCAAGTGATGACCCTGTATCGGCGCCCACTTATGGTACACGCAGGTCCTGGCGTCGCGTCACTACGTTACGACAGCCCACTGCTCTGGGATGACTTTTTGTTAGAGTTTCCGACGGTTCCCGTGGTCTTATTGCATATGGGGGGACGGTCCCCTTATTTAGAAGAGGCCTTGTTGCTAGCCGAACGCCATTCCCAAGTATGGCTCGAGACCAGTCAGGCTCCGCTATCAGCGATTAAAGAAGCTCTTACCTTAACTACCGACCGGGTGCTGTTTGGTAGTGGCGGATTAGCGCGAGATTTTGCCACAGAATGGGACAAAATACGGCAACTGGAGCCTGACATCGCTCCTGATGAATATCAAAATGTAATTCACAACAACGCCTTGCGCCTGTTCTTCTCATCTCCAGCGGTAACCGAACCACGTCCGGGGACGCTGCGGGTTTTTCGACAGCCTAGTTGATCCAACCCCGTACCTCAAGGCAATCCTGCCTCTACAAAATGGAAAATTACCATTTCTTGTCGTATGGATGCGTGAAAAAGGAATGGGACAGGACGTGAATTCTGCCTTGGTGACGTCAATTATCCGAAACAATCGCCTGGTTAAAAAAACCTACGATAATCTCTTTCGGCTTTTCTCGGCCCCTAACGGGACCCGCAGTCCTCACAGGATTCGTCTGCTCGGGGGTGGCTTCCGCCCCATCGCGTGGGGATGTTTTTCCCCCACGCACCGCTCAAGATCCCGGCAGGAGAAGGATGGCAGGAAACGCCCATCGGTGTCCCGTCGGTGGTGCCCTGAGCCCCAGTGTTACTAGGCCCTCATCAAGATGCCCCGTCGCTCCTTTCGCCACGTGGTGGCGATCCTACTATGCCAGCATTCAAGCAGCCGCTAGTTTGGCCAAAACGCTACATTCGGAACTGGGCCGCCGAAGAAATCTTGCCCCACGGATTCTTCACACCCATTGGAATGCCGAAGGCCAAGGAGAAAAAGAACTTCAGGAAAAAAGGAAATTGGTATCCATTGACGAATTTACTCTGATATTGCGGTCAAACGATATCGGTCCGTAAAACATCCGACACCGCGAAAAGGAGGGATCCAATGCCTATCACTGCGCTTATTGTGGATGATTCGGAAGAAACGCGTGAGGTCTTATCCTTGTTAATTAATCAAGCTGGAGCTGAAGTAGTCGGCTCCGTCCCCGACGGGATGTCCGCCTTAGAGTTTCTAAAAATGCATCCAGTCGATTTAATATTTACCGACTACCAAATGCCGAAAATTAATGGCATTGCTTTAGCTAAAGAAATCCGCACCCGTTATCCGCGGGTTACTTTAGTTATGATTACGGTTTTGGACGACATGAGGCTTCGCGAAAGCGCAGCCGAGGCCGGTATTGATATGTTTTTGCCTAAACCTATCACCTTGTCAACATTGGAAACTTTAGTAGCCTCTTTGGAGCGCATTCCCCATAGCGCCGAGGAATGGGATCGTTGGCTGGCCCAATGGGCTCCCCGTAGTCAACAGATTTAACCTCATCCATTCTCTTTTGCATGTGACTTAGTGCCTAAATATTTTAGCATTGGTTAGATGTCGTTTACAATTAAAAAGCAAACCTGGACGAAAGTCAGGGACGCAAAGCCACGGGCCTACGGTTAATTTTTCATTTGACTATGGTAGCCGGGTTGCCGGAGCTGGTTCCGGCTTCGAAAGGAGTGGTATCATGGTTAAGAGAATCGCTCTGATTGGACTGGCGCTGGGGGTTTTGCTGTTAGGCTCCCTTCCCGCTTTTGCGGCCACGGCCGCCCCCAGTCACAGCGTCCACACCAACGGTCCTGTGTGGTATTGGGACGACTAGCCACAGGCAGGAGGCTCTCCTGCCTGTCACACCGACAGATAAGGCTGGTAATCACATGAAGCATTCCAAAAATCCGGATTTTTCACTGATTGATCCCGAAGATTGGGGCATTCGACTCGTAGAAGAAGAACGGCGGCGCATCGCCCGCGACCTGCATGATGGGCCGATTCAAGTGCTGATTAACTTGAGCATGCGTATTCAGATTATCCAGCGAATGTTGCACACGGATATCGAATTGGCGCAGGATGAGCTGAACCGCGGCCAGCAGCGACTCATCGGATCTATCAATGAAATTCGCCAACTGATATATGATTTGCAACCAGTCGCTATTGATGAAATTGGACTGTATGCTGCCATTGAATCACTCGCGACACGTGCGCAAAAGGATTGGGGACTAGCCTGCACCATAACACTCCCAGAAACCGCCGCTAATGCCACTGGATTAACTCCAGCCAAAACCATCGCTGTCTATCGATTGGTACAAGAGGCCATGA
The DNA here is from genome assembly GCA_021797515.1 of Bacillota bacterium. Classification (GTDB taxonomy): domain Bacteria; phylum Bacillota; class Sulfobacillia; order Sulfobacillales; family Sulfobacillaceae; genus Sulfobacillus_C. The sequence continues at coordinate 11,968 of JAJZZP010000056.1, forward strand.
ATAACATTCATAAGCATTCTCAGGCTGAACACGCCGCGATGGCCATTGCCTTGGAGCCCTCTCAGCTCACCATTACGATTACCGACGACGGCGTCGGTTTTGATCCCACGGCAACCACCGAAGGCCACTTTGGTCTTAATGGTATGATGGACCGCGTGCAATATTTAGGCGGCTCGGTGCATATTGAATCTGCTCCCGGGTCTGGCTCAACACTAACTTTCACTGTGCCGAGAGGACCTTATGGAACTCACGCGTGAGCAATTGTGGCAACAAGGCCAGTTGTGGTATCGGCAAGGTTGGATGGATGCTGCCCGTGAAGCACTCGAAACCACTTTCAACCGATGTTCCGAGATTCCGTTAATGAGAGCGCAGGCTGCAGACCTATTGGGACGCATTGCCGTCAGAGAAAACCGATTCACTACCGGATCCAATTGGTTTCGCTGGGGCCTAAAAGCCCTGGACACCGAAGCCGACAATGCCCTCGCATTTGCTATGCAAGTCCGCCTCTATATGGCGATGGCGGCCGATGGCCATGTGGATCGCGCCATCCGCAGCATGCAACAATTGGAACCCTATGCAGCAATGCGGACGGCACGTCAACAAGCGATTTTCCATATGAACTTTGCGGTCATGTACATGCAAAACGAGTTCTACCCCCAAGCCTTGGCGCGTCTGACAAAAACTGAGTCGCTGCTCTTCTTTCAAGAAGACATGGCAGATCTAGGCTATGCCCTACATACAAATTTAGGCGTGGTACTCATCGAGTTGTCCCAATGGAGCCAAGCGCAAGACCAGTTGCGCAAAGCGCTGACCTTCACTACAGGGCATAGCATTCATGCCATAAACGAACTGACCCGGGTGGCGCATCTCACGGGCGATGACGATCTGGCCTATCAATTTGCCACCCAAGCCATGCACGGTATGTGGGGCACCCTGATGACCTTTGAAAAAAGCGAGTTAGCCCACCTCTGTGAAATATTAGCGCGTCTAGCCAACCACTGGGGTGCAGCCTCATTAAAAAGCCAATTGTTGGACACCTCTCAAACACTTTACGGGCAACTCGGCATGTGGCGCCAATGGCGTCGTCTGCAAGTAGACACCGACCTTACGAGTCAACAAAAGGGCGTGCCCATGACTCCCTTTGTAACGGAGGTGGCACGGTTTGCTCAACTGCTTCAAGCCATGTTGGCCCAAGACATTTTAGATCCCAAATTCCCACCTCTTGCCGATGTACGAACCCAAATCGCTCAAGCCTTGGCAGAACAGGCGCAGTGGAACCCAGAATCGCGAGAGCACCTTAATTTAGTGTGCCGCCTCGCTGACTACGGGCTCACCGCAATTGATTACGAGGTGGTCAAAAATCCCCATCAATCCTCCGCAGCGTGGGCCCGCTATCAACAGCATCCAACCCTATCGATACGGCTGTTGCAATCATTGCATCTGCCGCTGGCCGTCATCAACGGCATCATGGATCATCATGAACAGCCCAACAGCAACGGGTTCCCTGAAGGTAAATCAGAAGCCCGCATTTCAGAAATCGCGCTGGTGTTTGCCGTAGCCCACGCCTATGCCTGGCAAGTCATCTATTTAGGAATCAAACATACGCAAGCTTTAGACGAGGTCCAAAATCAGGCGGGCATTGCGCTGGCGCAAGCGTGGGTAGAGCGACTGGTATCCCTGTTTCGCCCCGGAACGGCGATGAGGCCGCTAAACCCATAGCCATTCGCAGCCACTTCAGTCTTAATCGAAAATCATTGCATATCATGCCATAACGGCGACAAAATGGTGGATTACACGTCCAGTTCATTGAAAAAATGCGTACGAATTCCATAACCTTTTACGAAATATCGGGCACATTGCTCAAGGGATTTGCCACTGCTATCACGAATCTAGAGTTTTAAGTGGATCACATTCCACAACTCCGATGGGCGCATCGATGGTATGCGGCAAATCGCATGACAGAAACAGCGTGTCGGCTATCTTCATTACACACCACAACAGATTGTCGTGCTGAAGCGTACCGCCCATTAGACGTGTGTAATGAGGTCAAAGAAAGGGGCATTTATGAGTGCAGACCAAAAACGTGGGGTATTGGTATTAGGCGCAGGCGGTGTCGGTGAAGTGGTAGCCAAAGGACTGCAACGCATTCCTGCGGTGCCCTCGATTACTGTCGCAGACATTTCGGAAGAGAGAGCGCAAGCTGTAGTATCAACCCTAAACGACCCCCGGGCGCATGCTACTCAAGTTGACGCTCGTGATGTAGATGCTGTATTCCATGCGATTCCCGCCGACTGCGGCATTGTCATCCACGCAGGAATTCCGCGGTTCAATTTGCTGGTGATGGAAGCCTGTCTCAGGGCTGGTGTGCACTATATGGATATGGCGGCAGATGGTCCCGTGGAATTACCAGGACTGGTTACCGTTCAGCAGCAAATTAAAGAATATGATCAGCGTTATAAAGAACAGGGCCTACTGGCTTTGTTGGGAATCGGCGTTGACCCTGGAGTCACCAACATTTTAGCCCGATGGGCTGTCGATCATTTAGCTACCGTAGAAGAGATTGTTGTCTATGACGGAGACAACTCGATGTTAAAAGCAAGTTATGCCTTTGCCCTGCCATTTTCTCCAGACACCAGCATCGAAGAATGTCTACAGCCTCCGTTATCTTACATTGATGGGAAATTTGAGCTAGGTACTCCTTTAGACACGGGGATAGAAGTTTTCAATTTTCCGGCCCCGGTTGGCCCGTTGACCGTACGTACCGTCTCTCATGAAGAAGCCGGAACACTTCCTATCTACTTGCCTAAAAAAGGGCTTACCCGTTGCGAGTTTAAATATGCCCTGCCTGACGACTATATCAATATTTTACGCGTGTTGAAGATTCTCGGATTAGACTCCGAAGAGCCTATTGACATAAAGGGCGTCAAAGTTGTACCCCGCAATGTAGTTACCGCCCTATTGCCAACTCCCACCGATTTGGCCAACGCATTTGAAGGCACCTCGTGTGTCGGGACCTGGGTTCGTGGTCAGACATACGATGGCGATTCCGTGGAATGGTATCTTTATACATTAGGGTCACATGCAACAAGTTGGCAGGACATGGAAGCTAACGCCACCGTGTGGCAAGCAGGCATTCCGTCGGTGATTGCGGTAGAATTGATGCTCTCAAGAGAAATCAGGGAAACTGGAGCGTTGGTCCCCGAACAGCTCAGCCCCGAACCCTGGTTACGAAAGTTACCGGAGTGGAAAATGCCCTTATATAAACGGGAAGTGCGATCCTCAGCGTTGAAACCCGTATTTCGCACCCTGACCCAGAGGTAGACGCCAAACTTTTTTGACTATCCTGACGGCACGGCGGCTATCCGCCGTGGTTCGATTTCCAACAGCAGACAGGCCAAACGCTGAACCCAGGTCAACTCCCTGAGTACGCGATGGGTAGTGTTGCCGACGCGGTAACAGGCGATGGCAACCGGCGTCAACAATTCTTTGATGTGTTTAGTGGATGGGGCCTCTTATAACTTCCTATTCGGGTACGGCAACGACAAGCTGCCACTGCAGCGCATTGCGCCGGGCCACGGCTTGCATGACGCTCCACAGCAAGACCGCCATATAGACCACGTAGACAGAGTCCGTGAGTTTCCTTTGCCAGAAGTAACAGGATACCTCGGTCCTTGCCGTTACCTCCATATTTCGTGGTATTCTTAACGTTATGGGAGCCGTGGTCGAGACTCTACACCCACTCTCACTACGGACCGTCATCATCAATCGAGCACCCTTAAGGAGTGAGTAGGATTGGCATTGTGGTTTGAGGAAAGTGCGTCACCCGCGCATCGTCTTAAGTGGAAGATTACCCAACAGCTATTCTCCGGAAAATCCCGTTATCAGCATATCCAGGTACTGGACACCGAGCAATTCGGGCCTTCTTTGGTACTCGACGGCATAATGCAAACGACATCCGGAGATGAGTTTATCTATCATGAGATGTTGGCGTTAGTGCCTCTTACGGCGCATCCTCATCCAGAAACCGTCCTGATCATCGGTGGCGGCGACGGAGGATTGGCCCGAGAGGTACTGAAATACCCGGCGGTCAAGCAGGTCACGCTAGTCGAAATCGACCGCATGGTGGTAGAAGTGTCCCGCCGATATCTTCCCACCCATACTGTGGCCCTCGATGATCCCCGGTTAACCCTCGTCGAAGAGGATGGGAGTCTTTTCCTCGACAACGCGTCAGAAGGCCAGTTTGATGTCATTTTGGTAGATTCTACGGATCCTGAAGGTAACGGTCCGGGCACCGTCCTATACACACCCGAATTCCACAACAAGCTGTATCGAGCCCTCAAACCGGACGGCATTTATGTACAGCAGACGGGGGCACCCTTTTATAACCCTGAAGTGGTCTCGATGGTGACCGAAGATGTTATAAAGAAATTTTCCCTGTGCCGCGTCTATTGGTGTACTGTGCCAACCTATCCGGGCGCTCTTTTCACCTTTACCGCCGGTTCCAAAAAATATGACCCGATTCACCCCGTTCAAGATGTCGCGTGGGAAACGCGGTGGTACACCCGAAAAGTACACGAAATGTCGTTTACTTTGCCCCCTTATGTGGCACATTTATTGCCCAAACCAATTCAGGATGCCCAATCATAACCAACCACACCCGCGCACTCCCTTGGTCTGGAAATGCGCGGGTCGTACTGTCTTCCGATATCTGATGTCCTAGCCGACGATTCCCGCCTGGGCCTCCCCCTTCTTGTGAAATCGCGGTCAATTTGATTGATGATTCTGCATGAACTCTCCCGCCGCCTGACCCTAACGGGGTGAGGCGGGGGTTTCTGAGGTCACCCTCTAGAAGTTCCTGGTTCTACGACCGCTGCGCCGAGCCGTTAGGCCACGTAC
>JAJZZP010000138.1 GCA_021797515.1 Bacillota bacterium
TCCTGTGGAAACGCTCCTGTCTGCGGTGGGCACGTGTTTTTTAACGGCGTTGGCGTTTGTGGCTGATTTGTCCCATGTGAGTATCGGCAAAACATCCATGACGGTGGAAGCGACGCGCCGAGACCGCCCCCCAATTTTGACGGGCATTCAATTTCACCTGCAAGTTGAGACAGCTTTGGAGGACGCGCGTTTGCAGCGCATTGTTGAACTGGCAAAAAAGAACAGCACAGTGTTTCAAACCGTGTCGCTAGCGGTACCGATTCAGGGAAGTTGGCTAAAGTTGCCCCCACAAGCGGGATCCTGAAAAATTTTCTCGGCACTGGAGCGAATTAACCAGTAAATCTGTCACATTGTGGGAAGTGGCATAACCCTGCGGAATTTAGCGTCGGATTGCATTTTTCGGGTGATAAGGTTGACAGGTTTTCCGTCATGATTGCTTGCTATGCTGAGGCATGGGAGGAGTAATGATGGGAGCTAAATCGTACATCTGGAAATTACCGGACACATTGCCAAGTCATTCACGGGAAGTGACTACCGACCGCGGCCAAGCTGTGCAGCGTTGGCAAACCCGGCTTGAAGCCGAATATCCGCAGTTAGTGGCACATTTAGTATGGGATAGGGATCGGATGGTGGCCTTGGAACAGGCGGTAGACCAGGTTATGGCCGACACCGATAGCATTTCCGGTAAAGCTTTGCTGCGACAATCTCTGCTAAATCGGCTCACGGGACTGGGATTACTGGACACTTTGCTAACCGATGATCGGAATACCGAGATTATGGTTAATGGTCCCCATGCTGTATTTTGTGAACAGAAAGGGCACATTGTCGCGGTGGATCTGCAATTCAGTGATGCAGACGAAGTGGCCTTGTTGGCCCAAAGGTTGGCCCACAGGGCTGGTCGCGAGTTGACCACAGAGCATCCTTGGTGTGATGCCCAGCTAGGCGATGGATCGCGCATCCATTGTGTCCTGCCGCCCATTTCGGAACAGCCCGTCGTCACGATTCGCCGCGCACCGCGGCAACCTCTGGAAGTTACGGATTACTTGGATAGCGGGGCAATGTCTCTCGAACTCTGGGATGATCTCAAACGGTGGGTGAGATCACGTCGCAATCTTCTGGTTGCCGGGGGAGCTGGTACGGGGAAGACCAGCCTATTGCGACTCTTGGCCGAGCAATGTGGATCGGATGAGCGCTTGATTACCATCGAGGATGTCCGCGAATTAAATCTGCGCCATCCTCATGTTGTGAGTTTGGAAGCTCATCGCCAGCACACTTTACACACTCTGATGCTCAATGCTCTGAGAATGCGCCCGGACCGTATTATTGTTGGAGAAGTACGAGGCGATGAAGCCTTGGAATTGGTGGAAGCGATGCAAACCGGCCATCCGGGCAGTCTGTCCACCGTGCATAGTCAAGCACCCGACATGCGCACCATTTACCGGCTGGCGCGAATGTGTGTTAAGGGAAACGCTGGTATTCCGTTTGATGCCCTGGTGGAACAGATGACGGCGACAATTGAAATCATCGTCTATATGAAACGATATGCGGACGGATCTCGGCGTATCGATGCGGTGACGCAGGTAATGCCTTCCGGTTTGTTTCCGTTGTGGAAATATGATGGCTACGGATTTGTAAAAATGGGTGACTATGTCGATGGATAAAATTATCTTAGCCATCATCGGGGCTTTGGCCGCCTATAACTGGGTTACTTATTCTCGGATGTGGGTATTGCCGCTGGGATTAGGTATTCTCGCGCTGACTCATTCCAATTGGCTTTTGTGCTCTGGCGGGTTAGCCTTAACAGGATTAGAAGTCTATTTCTCCTCAGTGCGTTACGAAAATCACCGCAATCAACAAGAACAAGAAGCTGAGGTTTTCTTGCAAAGATTGGCCGAGTTGCTGCCACTTCGAGGTACGTTAAATTTGGCGTTGCAAGACCTGGCTGCGGATAATTTGCTGGCACAGTCAACAGCAGATCCCGTATTGTGGTTGGATCGAGTATTTGCTCGATGGCAAGTCAATGCCGTAGGAATGGTTGCATCTGCTGCTCACGTGGCCAGTCGCCACGGAGGGTCGTTGCAGGCTGTCGTGGAACAGGCATCGCGAAAAATCGTCAGGGACCGTCAAAGGCGGTTCCAGCGCCAATTGGAAGAGGCCTCACAGCGCACAACGATATTAGTCCTGGCATTTGCCCCTTACTTGGTAATGGGACTGCTCTGGTTAATGATTAAGCCCATGTATGAGGTGTTAATCGGCACAGGTTTGGGACACGGGATTGTCGCAGCAGAAGGTGTGACGAGTGGTGCAATACTGGCGGTGTTAGGACTACAAATTAAGAGAGACGGGAGAGTGCGATGACAGCTATCGGAGTCTTGCTTATTGGTTTGGGCATTTATAGCTGGTTGGCAACCGACGGATCGTATTTACCGTGGATCGGTCTGGCGCTGATTCCGGGAATTTTGATTCAACCCAGTCTGGTTCCTGGAATTTTGGTGGTCATGGGTCCTCTGGTCTGGCTCTTTAAACGACATGCTCGCCAGTCGACGTCTGGCGTACGACGCAGGCGGGAATCAATGGTATCATTTTGGCGAGCGGTGGCAGTCTATTTGTCCGCAGGACTCACGTTTTGGCAGGCTATTGAATCCGCATGGCAGCAGGTGCCCGAGGTTGCGCCTGATGTAAGTCAAATGGCAATGAGTTTAGCTTATGCCGGTAATGACCAACAGGTGGCGGACCATTTTATTCACCAATACCCAGGTCCCGAGGCAGAAATCGTGGCTGGGATGATGATCCATGGATATCGGCATGGGCTCGACCCCAGTCGCGTTACTGCACAGGTGGAACAAATGGAAGAGAGATTGGCATTTGAAACGGAATTGAAAAAGCGGGGCGATCCTATATGGATGACGATATTGCCTGGCATTCTGTTGCTTAATGTCGTCATGATATTGTTTGTTCCCATGCTAGCGTTAATGATTCGCCACTGGCAAGGTATCTAATCCGGGGAAATAGGGTCGCATTTTCTTTTTATATGCGGGATACTGAAGGGAGCATCTTTTAAGAGCAGCAAAAGTGGTCAACTACTCCGCCATGAAGGGCAGAACTTGAGGGAAACAGCAGGCGGGGTTGACCAGGAAAAACGGTAACCAGTCGGCTCCGTTGGCAACAGGCTGCTGATACCCACTCCGAGATACTTCCTCAGTCTCGGACCCTGAAGAGGGGGATCTGCGGCAATGGTGTCTTCGGGTTCTAGACGGGATCTGGTCAAAGCCGTCGTCACCATCGACAAGAAGGCGGGTGCATATTGGGACCGCGTCGGTATCTGCACCAGTGACCGTTTCAATATTGAGACTGAAAGTGGTCTGGGCCAAGGCATCCCTTACCGATTCTGTACGCGGATTCAGCACGCAAACGGGTGCGTGGACTCACATCACAAGAAAAGAAGGAGCGGACGGTGCGCCTCCCCGGGCTGAAGGCTGCGGTCTCCGCGCCGTAGACAAATGGTGAATTCACAGCGAGAGGGGTACTAAATTGGTGTTTCAAGGATTTGATTCCGTGATGTTTGGCGATACAGATGCTTCAGGAATGGGACATTTCGCTCACCAAATCCATTTTCTGGAACGGGCTGAGTTTCAGTTTATGAACCACGTCGGCATTACCCCGCAACAGTGGTTTTTAGACCGATATTTATTTCCTCGGGCGCATTTGACAGTAGACTATACATCGCCGGTGCATTTTGGCGATGAGATGCGGTTTGATGTGCAGGTTGGACATTTAGGACATACTTCCTATTCTCTGATCATCGAAGTGGCCAATCTGACCAGTGGCGCCGTGGCTATGAAGGCGCGCCTCGTCATGGTGGTGTTGGACAAGGCCACCGGGAAACCCACGTCGGTACCGAATCAGCTTCGGGAAGCTTTTGCTCCATATCTTATCGAATTGTAAACCATCGCACCCGAGGGGGAATCATATATGGATTTGGGTCTATCGGGAAAAGTAGCATTAGTGACAGGGGCAGGTCAAGGTATTGGACGGGTTATTGGCCTCTATCTCGCACAAGAGGGAGTCCGGATTGCTTTTCATTACCATGGATCTCGATCCGGGGCAGAAAGTGCGGCTTTGACTGGTGGCAGAGAAGGTCAGACTATGGCCATAGGGTATGACTTGAGAGACTTGACCCATCTCGGAAAACTGGTGGCGACCGTAGAAGAGACCCTGGGCCCGATAGATATTTTGGTAAACAACGCGGCATGGACTCAAAGTCGACCGTTTTTGGAATCCACGGCGTCTGACTACCTACGTGAATTCGAAGTGACCGTATTTGCCACCATGGCCTTAAGCCGCGAGGTGCTGAAGGGAATGGTGGAACGTAAGCGCGGTGGGTCAGTGATTACCGTGGCGGGTGATGCCGGTCGAATTGGAGAATCGCGATTGGCAGTTACCGCGGCCGCGCGGGCGGCCGAAATGGCGTTCGCCAAATCAATTGCCAAAGAATTTGGCCGGTATCGGATTCGATCCAACGTGGTTTCGTTGGGGCTGGTTGAGAAGCCCGACAGTCCCTTGCATTTTGATGAAGCGCAATTGGACCGGTTGATTCGCATGTATCCACTAAGGCGTTTGGGACAAGTGGATGACATTGCGCCGCTGGTAGCCTTGTTGGCGTCCGATCGCAGCGCTTGGATGACTGGGCAGGTCATTTCGATTAACGGTGGGTATGCCACGACCTAGTAGCCATTGACGAGTCGAAACGACACGCAGAACACGCCCCGATTTACCCTAGGTTTTTGGCAACGGACCTTTTTTTCTCCACCATGCGCAAGAACTCACTGCGGGGCATGCAAAACCGCTCGTGAGTGCCTTGGCCAACCAACTCCACGTCATCATGGACGTCGATACGAAATTGCACCTTCTGTCGGTCCACTGCAGTAATGACTGCGCGGGCGGTAACATGTAAGCCCTCCGGGGTGACTTTCAAATGGCGCAAATCGGCGTGAACGCCCAAAGTGATCCAATCCGGTGGTAATGCGCTGATTAGTGCATTGTTGGCGGCGATTTCCATCAGGTCCAGTAGCATGGGGGTAGCCAATACCCGCACGCCTTCATTGCCTAAAGCATGGGCTAAGTGTTCGGAGTCGACCACCCATTGGGCCTCCCCGAATTCTCCGATTTTTGGGGAAAATTCTTGCGATGCCATTGCTTAGGTCTCCTTTAGCGTTTGGTCTTGGTCAGTCAAGTTTAATGGCAAGCATCGTGACTAGCATAGCAAATTTTTCTGCCGATTGGCAGATGGGGATGCAAAGATACATTGTGCGGTGAGATTGTTCCTCCGATGTTAAACTGGGCAAAAGAAATGTCTTTTTCGGAGCGGACAGGGCATGGCCTATTTTAGGGTTGGGGCCGATATTGGTTATTGGCGGAGTTTGCCTCAGTGGTTTGTCCTGGCAATGGAAAATGCAATGCTGGTTGGGATTGGTCTTGTATATGGTTGGTTTATCAGGGTATCCGTATTTCGTGATTGATCAGCCGTTGCCTTCCCCGGAAAGCGCTGAGGCGTTTCCGGTTGATCGAAGCCATGCTGGGGCCACCGGACAATCGGCTAAAATCGATTGACGGGTGTCTTATCCTTGAATCCGTGACGGACAGCCGCCAATTCCGTAAAAAACGGCGTGATATCTGCACTGCGGCGACTTGCGAGGGTTCACCCAACGGGTGCCAACGAGGAGTCTCCGAGTGGACAGAAAAAAAGCTGGACTTCTCAGCCGTGATATGCCATCATGCGATAAAGTCCATGCCGAAGAGACCTCCGCTCGGCTGAACGAGAACTTTCGGAGAACGAGGTGCCCGCAAAATGTTCAGATTCCCCTTCCGTTTCCGTTTTGAACCCGGCGACGATATTCTCACCGACCAGCTAATCTTTACCCATGGGCAGGAATATCCTGCCATTTTGGGTGTGAGGTAGTCGGAGAAGGGCGAGTGAGGATCTGTGAAGCAACGTGGGATGGTGTAATAGAGACGGTGACTGCGACGATGTGTGCGGTGATTCAGGGCACCCGCAAAGCCCGTCCCCAGCCGCGACGGGTTACGGTAGGGCGGGTCTTACGAGGGATTCTGGCGAACCCGTTCCCACCCACAGAGCCACTGCAATGGGCGATATCTCCGCCACAAGGTCTTCACCCCGGGCTCGCCGTCGCTTTTACGGCCCAGAAATCCGCCGAGTTTGGCCACCGCCCGGACCGCATCGCGGAGCGTCAAGGAAGGTTCAATGCCTTCGCAGACCACTGATCTTTGAGGTGGAAGCCCCTAGCTTTAGCTCTAATCATTACCTTTAGCCCCATTGCGCTCCAATTTTGGCAGTACATGGTAGCCTAAAATGACGACTGCGCGGAGTGACAACTGACCGAATGTCGTGGATGTGTCACCGGGATTTCCGTTTCTCGGAGCGGTCGGGCTATGTGCTCCTCGTGGCCTGCCTCCTCTATAGTTTACTGAAACGGCGCCTCCGCCCGACGGGGGTATCCATTCCCTCGCCGTCCCGTCGCTGGCTGACGCATCCGACCGGCCACGAAGTGGTCCGGTTGTTGGAATCCTTGCAGGTCGCTACCGATCCCCAGGGTCAGCGCCACATTGCCCTCGATCCCTTGTTTCAACCCACCTTGGAAGCCATCTTAACGGCAGTCGGTATACCGGACAGCACCTTTACGATACCGCCCATGCGCACCATGACCGTGGTTCCCGAGCCAGTTGAGGAAATAAAGTAAATGCCAATTTTTGGGTGCAGAATGTAAGTTTCATCATGCCGCCTAAGTACAATCTTCAATGCCGGGTAGCTGAGAACTTTGGAATGATTAATGTAAGTCGTTTATAGAGGCATAAAGTCCGCGCCTAATGGATTTTAGCGGGCCCTTCATGAGAGATGAAGCGATAAATGTCAGCGCCAGATGAATTGGCCTAGAGACGCCACGAATGGGCAGCAGTCGAATGTCGGTCATTTGGCCGTTAGTATCCCGATGGGAAAAACTGGCCGCGAAACTAATCCCTTGATCGGCTTTAATGATGTCTGTGGCCAGATGCCCATTGTCTGCATAAATATCGATGGCCGGGGAATTTCTGGGGACGATGCCGTCCTTGATCAAACGATGTGCCAAATATCCGTCACGAAAAATAACCAGAGGCTCCGTTGCGATATCGGTTAGTGTCACCGCATCTTTGGATTGAAATTTGCCGTGGGCAGCGACTGCAACCACCAATGCGCCGGTGGCGATAATTTCAAATGTGAGATTAGGGTATGCCGATTTGAAGGAGTCATCATCCGCCGGGATGACTACCAGCCCTAGGTCCAGGGCCCGTTGCGCAATTTGCAGGAGGATGGTTAAGGAACCGCTTTCCGATATTTCGAATCGACACTCTTGTTCTGTCTGCGGCGTCTGTCGTAACACGCGTCCATAAAACCATGCGGAGAGAGAGGGAATGACTCCAATGCTGATAACGCGGGCAAAATTTCTCAATTCCCGTACTCTAGTAAAGATCTGGTGTTGCTGTTCTACTAAGCCTTCAATGTCGGGCAAGAGCGATTGACCGACCGTGGTCAAATCCACGCCTCTTCGCGTCCGCGTGAGAAGTTGTAGTCCTAGTTCGTCTTCCAGTAAATTCAACTGTCGTAACATGGTGGGCTCGGTAACTTGCAGTGTGCGCGCTGCCGCACGGACGGAATGGCAATGAACCGCTTCTAGGAAATATTCCAGTTGTCGCATCTCCATGATAACGCCCGCCTGACTTGATGTGATATCAAAACTGTATCACTTGCATTAAAAATAGCAATAGCGCGACATGTCTTGGAACAAGTACCATAAATACGCACGGAGCGTACGCGGCCAGTGGATCCTTATGTGGAAGAGGGGCAGTGAGAGCCATGAGTTCTTCTCATATGCGGCCCGCCCGATATCGTTGGTGGGTCATTGGAATACTATTTTTGGTTGCATTCATTAATTTTGGTGATCGGAGCATTATTGGGACTGTGGGTCCCTTGATCCTTAAGGCCTTCCATTTCAATGCATCACAATACGGATTAATCTTGGGGGCTTTTGGTTTTGGCGTGGTCGGGGTCGAGCTCCTGTTGTCGGGATCCCTTATTCGGCGTTTCCAACCACGAGGGTTGGTCGCGGGCATGATGCTGTTATGGTCGGTTTTACTTGGAATTACGGTTACGGCCACGTCGGTGGGGGTCTTTGTCTTATGGCGTGTGTTATTTGGCATGTCGGAAGGATCGAACTGGCCTGCGTTTGAAAGCCTTATCGCGCGCTGGATGGCCAAAGACGAGACAGCACGCGCCTTTAATATGACATGGGCAGGAATTTCTATGTCGGGTTTGGTGTTTCCTCCCGTGGTGGTATTTTTAGCCACACGATTCACCTGGCGTGGCCCATTCATTGTTTTAGGTGTGGTAGGCGTAATCGTAACGATTCTGTTTTATTGGATGATCACCAACTATCCGGAACAAAACCACCATGTAACCCCCACTGAACGCGAGTATATTATGACCCGGCGCCTGGTTCCGCGTCCCGTAGGCCAGAGGTATTCCTGGAAGAGACTGCTCAGCAGTGGATCAGTTTGGTGGGCTGCTTTAGGGTCTTTTGCTTCGGCCTACACGTTGTATTTAATTTCGGGGTGGTTGGCGGTGTATCTTACCGAAATCCGGCATGTACCATACAGTCATGTGGGGTTTCTTTTAGCGGCCGCCTTCGCGGGAGGAATCCTCGCTGCGATTATCAGCGGGGCCGTTTCGGACCGTTTCTACAAAAAGGGCCGAGTCCATGTAGCACGCGCCGTACTGCCAGCCATTTCCTCTATTGTCGGCGGGATCGCATTGTTAGCAGTACAAGTGGTGAGTTCCTTGACGCTGATTATGATTCTGGTGGGACTGACGACCTTTTTTGCCCAAGCGGTCAATGGGATCTTAGGTGCCACTGCGATGGATATTGGCCCACACGAGCCACATATGACAGGACAAATCATTACAGGTATTGGCGGAGTTGGAGGCATACTGGCACCCTTAGTGACGGGTTTTGCCGTTCAAGCCACGCATTCCTTTAATGCTGCTTTTCTCATTGCGGGGGGACTGTCCCTGGTGATCGGGGCTTGCATGCTGATCCTCTTTCGCATTCATCCCGTGCCCTTAAATCCGGATCAAAACGAAGATCTGGTCGTAGGAAAATAGGAATAGAGCCATCACGAAGCACTTCTCGAACGCCAGGGAACGCGCCAAAGGGAGGTAACCATGTGGGAACAGTATTAGAAAACGTACGGATTATTGATGCGAGCACGGTGTTAGCCGCACCGGGTGCTGCGACTTTGTTGGCCGATTTTGGCGCCGAAGTTATTAAAATCGAGCAACCGGGTAGTGGGGACCCTGTGCGACGCTATCCCCCGCAGATCCATGGACAATCTTTGGGCAGTAAAGTGACCAACCGCAACAAATTCAGTGTCACACTGGATTTACGTCAGGACAAAGGACAAGAGATCTTTCGACAACTCGTTGCGAAGGCCGATGTGGTGGTGGTGAATTATCGCCTGTCGACACTGAAAAACTGGCATTTGGATTATCCCGAGTTGGCCACGGTCAATCCCGCAGTCGTTATGTTGCATCTGACCGGATTCGGCCGCACCGGGCCGTATGCCGATTGGCCGGGATTTGCGCGTGTAGCAGAGGCTTTCACCGGGTTGACCTACATGTCGGGATATCCCGATCGTGGTCCCATGTTTGCCGGGTACGCGATTGGCGATGGCATAGGGTCCGTCTATGGGGCATTTTCTATCCTATTGGCGTTGATGTATAGACAACGTACTGGCGAGGGACAGCTAATCGACCTGGCCCTATATGAACCCATTATGCGAATACTCGATGCTTTGTATGTGGGATACGATCAAACCCATGAAATACCGCAACGGGTGGGTACCATCAATCCGGGTGTGGCACCGAGTGACATTTATGAGACACGTGACCATCAATGGGTTGTGTTACCGGCCAGTACGCCGACGATGTTTGCCCGATTGTGCGAGGCGATGGGGCATCCCGAACTTGTGGCCGATCCCCGGTTTGACACCAATTTGCATCGCATCACATATCGCGCGGAACTCGATCAGTATGTTGTCGACTATATCGGATCGTTAACCTTGGCCGAGGTACTGGCCACATGCCGGGAGCGGGACATCGCGGCAGGCCCCGTCAATAACGTGCAGCAAGTGATGGAAGATGTCCATGTCCAAAGTCGAGAAAGTATCGTCAGCGTCTTTGATGAAAATCTTGGTACCTCAATTCGGATGCAAGGAGTTTTTCCTAAGCTAACCAAATCTCCCGGAGCCATTCGTTGGGCGGGCCACGAACCGGGCCAAGACAATGAGGCGGTTTACCAAGGTTTGTTGGGTCTTAGACGGGAGGAGCTGGCGGCATTGCGCGTTGCTCATGTGATTTAGTTGCCGTATTAGAGCCATTCGTTGGGGGGGCACAATTATGTCAGATAACGACACAGGATCGGTTTCTCAAGGATCGCAACTGAACTCGGAGTGGGAGGCGGAGCTCGCAGAACTCCATCAAAGAAACCGGATGGCGGAGGCCATGGGCGGTTCTGAGGGCATTGAACGGCAGCATCAGCTGGGACGGTTGACCGTGCGAGAACGCATTGCTCAGCTGTTGGATCACGACTCGTTTCATGAGGTGGGCAAATTAACCGGGAAAGCCACGTATGATGAGGCAGGGCATTTGGTGGAGGTGGTGCCGACCAATATTATCATCGGCAAAGGACGGGTGGATCATCGTAAAGTCGTGGTCCACGGGGATGACTTTACGATTCGTGGGGGCTCCTCCGAATCGACCATATCCGATAAATGGCTGTTTGCGGAGCGGTTGGCGTGCGATTTATCCGTACCCTTGGTTCGTCTGGTGGACGCTTCTGGCGGAAGCATTCGATTGTTGGAAATGAACCAAGCGACCAAGATTCCGGGTTATGGGTATGCCCAGGGGCGGAGACCGGACTTGCTGGGTATGGTCCCTGTGGTGAGCATTGCGATGGGTCCCTGCGCGGGTCTAGCGGCAGTTCAAGTGGTGGCCTCGCATTTTTCGGTGATGGTCAAGGAGACGGCCCAAGTGTTCGCAGCGGGGCCTCATGTTGTGGCTCCCGGGATCGGCGAACACATTGACAAAGAAGATCTCGGAGGGTTTCGCGTGCATGCCCGTGGCAGTGGGGTGGTCGACAATGAAGCAGAATCGGAGTCAGATGCCCTAAAGCAAGCAAGACGTTTTCTGCAATTTCTGCCGTCGAATGTGTACCAAAGTCCCCCGCGACGACCTTGCAGTGACTCCGTGGATCGCCGGGATGAACGGCTTGCGTCTTCGGTACCGCATGATCGGCGAAAACCGTACCGGATGCGCGATATTTTGGCCGCTGTGTTCGATCAGGATTCCCTTTTTGAGATCGGCCGATATCAGGGCGCGTCAACCATTACGATGCTCGGGCGATTGAATGGATACAGTGTGGCGGTTATGGCCAACGATCCGTTAGTGCGTGGCGGGGCTATGACGGCGGGGGCGGCGGAAAAAATCACTCGATTTGTGGATTTGTGTGATACGTTCCATCTTCCTGTGGTGAATTTTGTCGACCAACCCGGCGTGGATATCGGCAAGGTAGCAGAGGAAAGGGGCACCATTCGCAAGGCCGTTCGTGCTGCCTACGCTATATCTCAGGTGCGCGTACCCTGGAGCACCGTGTTTGTGCGTCGCTCGTTTGGTGTCGCCGGGGCCGCTTATGGGCCATTTGGGCCCGCTAATATCCGTTATGCTTGGCCCTCCGCTTATTGGGGTTCTATTCCCATTGCGGGTGGGGTGGAGGCCGCCTACCGCCGCGATATCGCGAGTGCTCCAGACCCCAAGGCTCGTCGTGACGAGCTCGTGGCGTACTACTCTCGATTTGAGTCGCCGTTTCGCACTGCCGAACGGTTCGGCATTGAAGAAGTTATCGACCCACGGGATACTCGTGGTCTCTTATGTGAGTGGGTAGAAGAGGCCTATGACATCATTCCGCAAAATCTCGGACCGCGATGCCGTACCATGCGGATGTAGACAAAGAAAACTGCACCACCGGATATCAGCGTCGAGGAGGAATCGCGCATGCCTTTTGAAAACAACCAGGCAGAACATCTTCAACGGATCCGCAAGGCGCAAGCCATGGGAGGACCCGAAAAACTTGACCTATTACACCGTGAGGGTCGACTGAACGCGCGAGAAAGAGTGACGTACTTAGTCGATGCCGAGACTTTTCATGAAACAGGCCTGTTTGCCACCTCGATACGTCCCGAAATGCGCGACAAAACACCAGCGGACGGAAAGGTAGCCGGATTTGCCCAGATTAATGGGCGCCCCATTGGTCTGATCGCCAATGATTTTACCGTGCTCGGAGCGTCGAGCAGTGCGGTGAATAGCAAGAAGGTTCATCACGTCAAGGAAATAGCCACTCGTAAGGGGATGCCTTTGGTGTTTTTGGGGGAATCGACCGGGGCGCGCATGCCGGACGTCATGGGGGCAGCCGGCATGGGGCAGAGTCAAAATCCCACTCAATATCGCAGAACTCGAGAAAGCCCTTGGGCGTCGGCGGTTTTGGGTTTTGCCTTTGGCTCCGCCGCATGGTACGCATGTATGTCGGATTTCACCGTCATGCGCAAGGGCTCGGTGATGGCTGTGTCGAGTCCTCGGTTGGTCGCGATGGCGACCAAGGAACGCATCGATCCCGAAGAATTAGGGGGATGGCGACTCCATTCCCAAGTCACCGGATTAGTGGATATGGTAGTCGACACGGATGAAGAGGCCCTGGACGCCATCAAGGCCTTTTTAAGTTACCTTCCGTCGCATCAGAACGAGATACCGCCGAAACATCCGGTACCCGCGAACGCGGACCAGGCAGTCGGGGGTATTTTGGACATCTTGCCAGAAAATCGCCAGCAGGTGTACGACGTGAGAAAGATCATCCAGGCAGTGGTGGATCCGGGATCCGTTTTCGAATTGAAGTCTCGTTATGGCCGGACTATCGTGACCGCATTGGCGCGCATTGATGGCCGAGTGGTTGGGATCGTGGCCAATAATCCGCTGGTTAAAGGGGGTGCGATTGACGCCAATGGGGCTGCAAAGGCCACGGAATTTCTCGTGCTCTGCGATTCCTTCAATATGCCTATCATCCTGTTTCAAGATCAACCGGGATTTTTGGTGGGACTCGAGGCAGAGCGGCAGGGTATGCCGGGGAAAGTGATTAATTGGATGAACGCGTTATCGCTTTGTACGGTACCGAAGATTGCCGTGATTTTACGCAAGAGCTACGGGCAAGCCTTTCTCAACATGGGCGGCGGAGGGAACGCTGATGAGTTGGCAGCCTGGTGGAGTGCTGAAATTAGTTTTATGGATCCCGTAGCGGCTACGGTAATTGTTACGGGGCTGATTCCCGCTCAAGATCCTCAGCGATTCGATCAGGCATTCCAATCCGTGCAGAAGGAGACTTCGCCTTACGAAAGTGCCGCCGTGTACGGAGTGCAGGACGTTATTGACCCCCGGGATACGCGCGACTATCTCAAGACGATGCTGAACGTCCACGATCTGCGCTTGACGGATGGTGTGGGTCAGCATTATTTGAGTGCCTGGCCCACGAGTTTTTAGGATCCGATGCGACTATGGGGAATTTGGAGGCGAAACCAATGATTGTCCAAGTGTCGGCAGACTTAACGGGCACGGTGTGGAAAATTATGGTGAACATTGGCGACCAAGTGGCAGAAGGAGATGCGTTGGCAATTATGGAATCGATGAAAATGGAAATTCCTGTGATGGCACCGGAGGCAGGAGAAGTCGTAGAAATTCCGGTACAGGAGGGAGACGTGGTGCAAGAAGGGACACCGGTAGTTCGCTTGAAAGTATGAAGTTACCACAATATGAGGGAGGCGCTGGGGGTGGATTCAGAACAACGGTGGCTGTCGGAGCCGGAAAGCAAGCAGTTGGTGCAGCAATTCGGGATCCCCGTACCGAAAGGACAAGTAATTGCGCCCTTCCAAGAGAGTCCCATGCTACCACCTGACCTGCCTTTTCCTTGTGTGGTCAAAATTATTTCGCCCCAGGTCGTGCATAAAAGTGAAGTCCAGGGTGTGCGGCTCAACGTTCTCGATACCGGAAGCTTACATGCGGCCATGCGGACGATGGAGCAGGATGCCGCAATGCAGGGATACACCATACGCGGATTTTTGGTTGAAGAAATGGTGGAAGGTGACGTCGAGATATTGGTCGGCAGTGTCGTCGATCCGCGTTTTGGCCCGATTATCACCTTGGGCATGGGGGGTGTTTACGTGGAGGTGCTCGATGATGTAGTCTCTCGAATTTGCCCAGTGTCTCCCTATGACGTCGTCGATATGATAGACGAATTACGGGGCAGCCCCCTGATTAAAGGCACGACCCGCGGTCAACCAGGGTGGCCTTTAGCTCCGTTCGTCCATGCAGTCATGCGGATTGGAGGACCCCATGGGCTATTGTTTACTAGTGGCCATACTATTCGAGAATTCGAGATCAATCCGTTGCTGCTACACCACGGGCAGATCATCGCATTGGATGTCCGGTGTCGTATAACCAAGGAGGCGCCCTCCCCATGACTGTTAGCGTTCGACCCATGTGGGATGCGTTATTAAAACCGCGTACTGTTGCGGTATTAGGCGTGTCCCCAACTCACGAAACGCTGGGAAATCACTTTCTCAGGGGACTTCTGGCGTTTGGCTATCCAGGATCGATTTATCCCATTCACCCCACAGCAAGAGAGTTTGAAGGATTAAAAACGTATGAGTCAGTGCGGGACACCCCATCGGCGGTAGACTATGCCTATGTTGCGTTACCGTCAACGGCCGTGCGTGAGGCGCTGAACACAAAGCCGAACCATGTTCACTTTGCGCAGGTAGTCGCCAGTGGTTTTGGGGAAACGGCAGACGGTCAGGCGCTAGAAGAAGAACTTCTCCGGCAGGCCCGACGCACCGGGACGCGAATCTTAGGACCCAATTGTCTGGGAACTTATTCGCCGCGGGGACATTTGACATTCCTCAATAACGTGTCATCAGACACGGGGTGCATCGGGATTATGTCACAGAGCGGCGGGTTAACGATTGATATCATTCGCCAGGGAGCGGCTCTCGGCCTGAGCTTTAGTGCCGTGGTGTCCTTAGGCAATAGCATAGATGTCGAGCCGAGCGACTTGCTGCAATGCTATTTATCGGATGATGCGACGCGGGTCATAGGAATCTATTTAGAGGACGTTAAAGACGGACAACGATTTTATCGTACGCTACGTGACGCGCGTGGGAGCAAACCCATCGTCTTGTTAGTGGGGGGGCAGACCAGGTGGGGGCAAAAAGCCGCCCAATCGCATACGGGGGCGCTCGCGACAAGCTCTCGTGTCTGGCATGGCTTGGCTCGTCAAACCGGCACGTTGCTGGTCGAGACATTCGACGAATTTTTAGCGGCCCTTGTAGGATTCCAATATTGGAAGCCTCACATGGCGAAGGTTACCCGGCGCGTTGCCTTGGTGGGAAATGGGGGTGGCACCAGCGTCCTCATGGCCGATTATTTGGCCCGCAGGGGGTTGATCGTCGCACCATTTGGGTCCGAGACGATGGTGTCGCTGACCGCCATACAATTGCCTCCCGGTTCGAGTATTGCAAATCCGGTAGATCTGCCTGCGGGAACTTTTCGTCTCAACGAAGGAAGAATTGTGGGCCAGGTTCTAAAAACTATCCTCACGAAAGAAAGACTTGACGCGATCTTGCTACATGTCAATGCCGCGGCCATCGGAGAGTTTACGCAGCAGTCTGACCAGATTATAGAACAAGCGATGCAGTCGGCGAGCAATGCTGTGCAGTTGAATGATGCCCACTTCGGCGTCGTGTATCGGACGAGCGAGGGGGATAGGTCGTCACAAGACCGCAGTGTGGAGAATTATCCTGTCTTCCGAGAGATGAGTCAAGCGGGCAATGCATTATTTTCCATAGCACAATACGAACGCTTCTTAGAGTGGGTACTGGAGTTTCGCCGTTAAACGCCAGCCTGTTGGCGCTAATTCATTTTGGCATGGGTTTAGCTAAAATGGCTGCCATCCAAGTCCCTGTGATCGGCTAAGGCTGTTGGCATGACTGGGAATACCCCGCTATTGTGTCTTCAGGTAAAGTGGGCAGGTCCTTCCGTGAGGAGAAAAGAGGAGGAATGCAGGGGACTCGTCCCCTGCACCCCTACGCTCGCCGCGAGGCTGGCCCAGCAAGGGGTTGCTGGGCCAGAACAGAGCGTGGGAATCCGGGCCCCACCCGTCAAGACTCAATAAACGCTGCGCGGCCGGTTCACGGTCTGATCATGGAAGGCATCACAGGGCAATCCCACGCCGTAGCCGTTTATTCGCGCACGAAAACCCCATCGCTTCCGGCATGACCCGGGGTGCGTCCCCTAATCTTTACCCATAAGTTTTTGGCGGCTTCAGCGCCAATTTTTTCCAGGCTTATCATTCATGGGCTGGTGTTCTCATCGGCAAAAAAATTTTGAGCACAGTGTCCCAAAGCAAAGGGATTTGCGATTCCGTGTCGAATCTCTGAGATATGGTAGTAGCGGTGAATCAATCCAGACAATCGATCGATCCGTGGGTGTTCCGCGAATTGGGTCTCGCCTCATTGGGGGACGCGCGGTTGACCGCGCGGGCATTACGCCTCGCGAGTGATTGGGCCGCCCACCCAGATCTCTCGCTGGCGAGTCTCTATGAGGGTGATTGGGCCAGTCTGAAAGCG
>JAJZZP010000105.1 GCA_021797515.1 Bacillota bacterium
CGAGTCCACGGGGAACCGGTCGCCTAGGCAGACGTGATGACCATAAAATACCAAACGCACGGCGTTCGCGTCGGGCTTGGATGGGTGTGCCCTGACCCCCATTTGGGGCAGTTTCAGGGTAGAAAGGTCTCTTGCACCAAATCTTCCACCATCTCAGGCGGACTTCCCGCCATCCTTATCAGACGAGCCAGAGGTTCTGCATACCGATCAAACAGGGGGCCCATTGCTTGCCGGTTGCCTTCAGTCACTTGGCGGCAAAGTTCTTCATCCGTGGGTGACACCATTCGCCCTCCTTATGCATCAGTTTAAGGATATCGCAGCCGAGCCTGTTTGAGGACTTGGTCTATCTGAGTTCGCGTCAATGTTCCCCGTTGCAGCAAATGTCTGAACTGTAGGGCACTCCAATGAAAACCAGCCGGAGACAGACTTCTCACTTCCCCTATCAACGGGCCCAGCCGATAGTTGTCCGCTAGTCCATAGCGTGCCAACATGGCCGACACCAAATGATGGGTCACGGATCCTTGCCTTACCAAACGTTGCCCTCCGGTAATCCAAAGATTGAGCAGGCGCCGAGGTAGGCCGCTTGCCATCTGGAACACCGGCTGATTCACCGTGTTATCTCCTAAAGCGGTGCGCATCCCCGGAGCTACCGGATAAGAAGATTCGCTGTTGGCATGAGGCCATGCCGCCCGGGACAGGGACACAAACGGCGGTTCCCACTCCATCGAGCCATTCCACACCAGCGACCCAGGATATGGTGGACCCAGAGCACGCATCAATCGTTTTAGCGTGGCGGCCCCGCGCAACGCTTGCATTACTTGACCGGTTTCATCCCCTCCGGCATAGATAAGTACACCCGCAAATGGCACCGGTGCCAAGTGTCCCAATACCAGGTTCATACCCCGCCCATACCCAGTCAATGATCCGGTGCCGTTCAAACTGCCATAGCCACTGACCGCGGCCAGATCTTTCGGCGTCCAAATATGGACTTGCCAGGTCTGGTTCTCTTGGGTTGAGGTAAGAGGGTACCAGGTCGCGGCAGACAACAATGCTCCGGAAGGAGAGGCAAATGCGCTGACCGTGCTATTATATTCACCCCATAATATTAAACGACCGTTCCAAGACAGGTCCACTGTCACGTCCTGGCCCTGATGAATCAGATGGTCTACCCAAATCCACCCGTGTTTCCGGGCCGCATGCCATGAGACCGAATGGCGATTCACCTCAACGTTGGTAATGTGAAATTCGGGGTTTAAGAAAAGCGGGATGCGGGACAAAGCCACTCGACTCGTGACATTCAGCACACCTTGTCCGCTGATCCACGACCCGTGTTCCATGCTAAGGGAAATATGTGATGCGGTAATCGCCACAGGTTCCTTTGGGCCCTGGTGAGCCCATGAAATGATTTGATTTTGCGTGATTCCTTGAGACGGTTGCCACAACCCATGGCCGAGTGGAAGAGAAATACCAATCACGGCCAACACCATAACCCCTGCCAAGGTTTTGCTCAGCCTGGTTCGACTAATTCCAGCCCAGATTGCTACCCACCAGGCGACAATTAAGAGAATGACCCACCCCGCAATCAGAGCCAAATCTTCCTCGAAGGGACCAAATCCCCACACCGGGGACAAGGTGTCAGTAAGCCAACCGAAGGGGTTAATTTGAAACAGTGGGGACCCATCCGCTGTGCCACCAGCCAGTGGGACCGATGGCCACCGTGGCCATGGCCGCCAGTATCGGGATAAGCAAGGCCATAACGCTTTTCCAAATGCTAAACAGCCACTGCCCCCAAAGGTATCCAAAAGAGAGCATGAGAAGATTACCCAAAAACAAAATGCCCATGCCATCCCGTGCGGTGTAAAGGAGCCAAGAACTGCTCGTCCAAAACCCGGCGTCAACGTGCCATAAGGTGCACAAAAAAGTGAAAACGGTCCCGCTGATGCCGATGGCAAGCAATACCACTACTTGACCCGCGACACGCACCCCTGGGCGGACGGGCCACGCTCCGCCAATCCAACGCGCACGACCGCCGCGATCAATTTCCGAAAGCCTGGTGCCTAAGAGCACATAGAGTAGCGGCGCAATGGGCAGCACGGTAAGATTGAGACATAAAATCAACGGCGAAGTACCCTGACCGCCTAAAAAAACCACATAACTAACAGGCCAAATTCCGGCAGCAACCAGCCAAATCCACCAAGTCCTGCTTCTCCACTGATATCGCCACAATATTTGCATTTCTGCCCATACTTGCCCGACCATGGTCACTGGTAGCTCCCCCTTTGACGATGCCAATGAAATCCGCATACTGCTAGTCCCGCCATCAACACGGACACAAGGGCGACCACGATCCGGTTTTCTAGCAGCGGCCAAGACCACATTTGATTACGAGCGGCAAACAGCACCAGTTCGTCCCGACGGGGATGGGGAAAGGGCAAATTGCGAACCCCAAGCCCGCCGGTCACAAGAAGAATAAGGACGACTAATCCCGCCCATAAATCCGTCGTCCACTCCACCGCTGCCAAAACCGCAAACGTGACGAATAGGACGTCAGGAATAACTGAAAGCAGGTCTCTCCCCACCGGAAACGAAAACCCCATCAGTCTCGCGATGACCTCTACCAATAGGATCCAAGCCACCGAAAAGCTTAGGCACGAGGTCACTCGCAACAGGAAAAGCCAGAAGCTGGCAATGGGGTAAGTTAGATAAAGAACGCGCCGGGAAGCTAGGATATCCGACTCCATGACCAGCACCGGCAGTGAAGACAATAGCGGCACGAGCAACCCCAACAAATTGGAAAAATACCATCCTGACGCCATCATCCAATAGTGCCGGAAATCTAAAGCACTAGGATAAGGCCCCGGAAGCTTGCCTTTGCTGATGATGACCACAACGGCTAATAGAATCACTACGCCAGTCATTATCATTAAAGCGGTTTTGGGGATTCTTGCCCATTCACTCTGCAAACGTTGCATCCGCCGCCCTCAGTTCTGGAAAATTCACCAATGCCAGGTATCCGTCTTCGAGATCTGGGGATGCTGTGGCAGAGTGCCCGTCGGGATCCCGGGTTAAATAGCGTACTGTAACGGTTTCACCAGACGATGCAATCCGCACCACGACTCGCTCAACAGGTTGCATAGTATTGGGGCGAATCATCCACCGATCTGCCTCTTGTTCCCAGTCGGAAAGCGAAAAACTCTGCTGAAACACTAAGCCATCAGCTTTACGTACAATGGAAGGTACCGAACCCTCTGCCAACAACTGCCCATGATCCAAGATTCCCACGGTATCGGCTAATCCTTCGATATCAGACACAATATGGGTGGACAAAACGATGGTGGTGGTAGATGACCACTGCTGCAAGAGGTTTTTCAAATGCACACGTTCACTAGGATCCAACCCTGCCGTCGGCTCATCCAAAATCAAAAGGGGCGGGGTGCCCAAAAGCGCTTGGGCAATACCCACCCTCTGCTTGGTCCCTCCCGAGAGTTTGGCAATCCGGGTATTAAACCACTCGTCCAATCCCATCCAGGCACTGACCTGTCGGACCGCACCTGGATTATGGCCAGTTCCTTTCATAACAGCCGCATAATGCAGGTACTCCTGAATTGTAAGATGTTCTAATAAACCATACTGTTGCGGCACATAGCCCAACATATGGCGAATCTGGCGATCATCGCGGGGGCGCTGCCACTGATCAACCCGTATTTCGCCGTGTGTCGGTTGCATAACCGTCGCCAAAATCTTCAATAGGGTGGATTTGCCCGCCCCGTTGGCACCTAATAAGCCAAAGATGCCTCCACTAAGGCAGAGGTTGATATGCTTGAGAATAGTCTTCTTGCCGATACTATGAGATAAATCATTCACTAATAATTCGGGTGCTGCCACCGACACCTGCCCCCTTAGTCCGTCTATGATTAAAGACGTTCCCCTGAGCAGATTCGGATCACGCCCACTAAAAATCGTGGGACAGTCCCGGCAACAGACACCCTATAATAATTGCTGACGCTACTCTTTTGGCAACGGGAGCACTTCTCCGGTATAAATGGCCAGGCGATAACGGCGATCATAGCGACGGTCGACGTTAGACTCGTCAATGGTTAAAACACTACCATTAAGCGACATAGGGGCAATGTAGGCATTACGGCGTGTCATGGCCGCAGACAATCCATCAACAAGTTGAAAAATGCGCATCATAGGCTTTAGTGCCGAGGGGAAGTCAGGTGGCAACTCCGTTTCTCGGGTATGGTGATAACGAATCAGCCATTCTACATCCGTCGTCACATGGTAGTCCTTGTGGGCCCAATCCGCACTGCGCGCCGCATGAAGATATCCAGGTTCAAACGTATCCCGGGGAACAAACATCTCCCCTGCCCTCAAAGTAGGTTGCGCTTTGCCTATATCATGAAAAATAAAGGCTTGGACCAGGGTATCTTTGTCGACCCCCACCAGTTGAAACACTCCAATGTCCTTTAGTTCCGCCATAATTCGCAAACCATTGATCACATGGTGATAGGTGCCATCTGGAATGACGCCGGTGACCCGTGCTTGCCCGGTTCCCGGATCATAGATGTCTTGATATTCGGGGGAGGATTTGAGTTTAGCTTCTACCTTACTGTTGGGCAAGGTGAGGCTAAATGCCATTTCTAGTTCTCGCTGTTGTTGATAGGCACTGACTTCAGCTTGCTTTTGGGGAGTAATGTCCATGAAGGTAATCAACACAGCCCGCACTTTCCCCTGCTCCCGGATGGTAGCGAATTTAAACAGCACATGACGACCATTTGGTAGCAGCAATTGCCGCTCGCCGCGGTCGGCGGCTCCCGCCAGTACCTTAGGCACTGCACTGACTTTCAAATATTCCCGCATATGGGGAAACAAATATTGAGCCAACTCCTCATAGGGTTTCCCCACTACCTGCCCCATATCAACACTCAAGATCTCGGCCCCCGCCGGATTCAGCATTCGGGTGGTGCCTCGATCATCCACGATAATCAACCCAGTATACAACGCATCCAAAACATACTGCTGCAACTGAGCCAGCGGAATATTTCTCCAACTTTCGTCAATAACAGGTTCCGGTGTCGGCTCCCATTCGCGCGACACGACCCCCAACAATTTCCCTTCAAAGACCACGGGGATAGAAGACCAATCGGGATGATTACGAAATAATGGCAGCAAGACCTCCGCTTCATCATCGGGAGATACCGTAGCCACTTCGTTCTGGGGCACCATTAGCTGCTCCAAAGTGGTGGCCAATTTGGCATGAGAATCTTCTAGACGCACCACGCCCATTAACCGTTGCTCGTGATCAACAACATAAAGGATACGATGTGGGCTGGTTTTCACCATCCACTGAATTAACAGGGCGGAGTCCTCGGGATACCCTGAAAGATAGTCGCTGTCCATTATGAAAGAGGTTTTCATCAACTGTTCACTTCCCGGAGTAGGCGTATAGTATCACTTTTTTATCATAACAATGTTGCCGATTCGCAAGCAAAGCCTGGTCATCTCTTGCACAGTACCGCAAGATTGAGAAAGTCCGCTATGCCTGTCTCCACTACGGGCTCAGGTTGAGTTAATCGGTATCCCCCTCAATCATTTACAATCGCTCCTCGGTTACCCAGCCTGGCACTTAGTACTACTTCTCAGAAGGTCGCTTGAAGCAAATCTTCCGCCTGTGAAAGCTGCAATCCGCCATTGGAAATTTTACTGATCACTCCCTTTTGATTAATAAACACAACCGTGGGGAAATACTTAATCGGCCACCGAGCCAATCCCTGGTGATCAACATAGACGGCGACATTAGGTTGGGTCAGATGAAACTGGGCCCGATATTCCCGCATCACCGCAATCATTCCGGCCCGGTTAATAGGATTGCCAATATGGTCGGTGCCGCTAAAGGGTGGCGAAAACGGACCCGGATTGCCAATCCCCGCGTTAGGCGACACATCAATGATATCGACGGTCACTCCAGGCGTCTTAGCCAGCACCGGCCACACATATTTGTCGTCGTAGGCGCAAAATTTACACCACGATGCCATCATGACCACAATGGTCGCCCGGTTCCCCCGTTGAACCGGGTGCCTTTGCCCATCCAGGGCATAGGGTTTGTACTGCCACGGAAATGTCTGACCCAGGTTTAATGAGAGTCGCGTAACCGGTGGACCCGCTTGATCTGCCACCGGTTTATGTGTATTACGATGCGCTTGGATCCCAATCCACACGATAACCAAGACGACTACCACGATCGCGCCCGTAATATACAGCCAACGATAGAATCGTTTTTGGTGCCGTGACGAATGTTGTGGCATGATTGCCATCCCTCCCTAGCCCTATGGCTTGCAAATTCTGACTCCCTTACATTATAAGGTCGGGCCAATCCGTTCAATCGCAAACGTCTCGGTACGCATCTCTTCGACCATGGTGGCGACCCCACTGGCAACCTCCAGGATCCAGTCCACCCACCCGTCAGGCGTTCGGTCCTCCCACATCCCATCTATATCGTCTAGCAATGTTGGTCGCTGTTTTTCCTCATACCCCAAACGCATCACCGGAACAATGGGATGTCCCCCCAGGTGATGCGCATCCGCTTGAGCAATGATTAGATGCGCACCGGAAGCTGCCAGTCCGGTGATAAGCGCACTATCGCCGACAGGTGCTTCCATCGCCGCATACTGGACATTCTCCAACATCGGCGCTCCATACGGCAACACCCGGGGCCTTGAGTTGGTCCCCTCTAGCACCCTAAGCCCGCGGTCAAGACACGCTTCAATGAGGTGATGCCCCTGAGTCCCCCAACCATTAATGGTCCCCACCCCTAAAATGAGGCGGTCCACTGCTACCGCTTCCCGTACGGTGGGGTTCGATGGACTCGACCTCAGAGCGGCAATAGCCTTTTGCGCCGCCTTCTGACTTCCCCCTGCCGCTTGAATGGTAATCACCTGTGCCGGGTGGTGACGCTCGATGATGCCCTGGTATACTTCTTCGGCGGGTACGCCTTCACACCCGAGCCCAATGACCACCGTATCCCGCACATTAGGATGCGCACCCATGCCGACCAGGGTGCGTAAAGTTTGGTCCCGATCGCGTCCAATCTGGGCACAACCTATGGGATGCTCGAAGTAAACCGCATCAGAGATCTCGTGAGCTGCCTCGCGAACAGTGTGCGTCGCACAAACGACTGACGGCAATACCAACAGATGGTTGCGCACCCCGACCTGTCCGTTGGCACGCACCCACCCGAGAAACTCCCTGGTCTGACTCACGATAGTTCACCTCCGTCCGTGTTGCCCCGATCTCCCCGTCCTCTGTAACTTTCCAGGTTATGGGTATGCACATGATCTCCCGGAGCAATAGGGCCACTGGCGGTACCTATCCGCTCCCCATATTTAATGACCCAATCGCCGATCTCCATCTTGGTTAGTGCCACTTTGTGGCCAAACGGTATCGCTTGATTCACCTTCACCAATCGGGCTCCGATAGTAACTGTCTGGCCAGACGTTAACTCGCCCAAAGAGACCGCCACGGTATCCCGAGGATCGATCTGCAACACCCGAGTTGGACCCCGTGCAACGTCAGCCCAGGAAGGATCGATGCGTTGGGCGACATTAACCAATGTGCCCACTTCCGGAACCGTAATATGAATTTCATCCCCCTCTTCTAGGGCGAATTCATCGGGAGGCACGATGCCGGTCCCCGTCATGATGCCGGTCCAGGGGGCTAGTGGCCATTCATGCTGCACCGCGTGAACCAGTTCCGCCACCGACCGACGCAATCGACTCGTATCCGTAATGTCGTGCATCACGCGTTCACCTTGCCGCCACACCTCTAGGGTGATGCTTAGATGCGTCCAGTCGACAGTGGATGCTAATACGATGCTGGGTCCGATAGACGCACTATGATGAAACATCTTTGCTTGCGGCAAGTATAAAGGGTTCATGGCTTCCAGATCCCTTGCCGTCATGTCATTGCCGACAGTAATTCCGAAGAAGGATCCGCGGTCATCCAAGATTACCGTTAGTTCCGGCTCCGGTACATGCCAAGTGGCGTCTCTGCGAAGCCCAACAGTCGCGTTAGGACCCACCACGCGAGGTCCCGGTGCTTTAAAAAAAATTTCTGGTCGTGTGGCATGATACACCTGTGCATAAATATCGTGACCCGTTTGGGTTTCTAGTTGGCGACTCTGTGCATAGGTCGCTCCACACGCCCATAACTCACTCAAATCGACGGGTATCACCATCTCTGTCAAGGGCACTGATACCCGCGTGGACCGAGTTTCTAACATTTCACGGGCCCAAGTGTCCACCTCGGCCTCTAGAGACCGACAACAATCGACAAGCGATGCCACGGTCTGTATTCCGGGAAACGCATCATCCACCGGCCATAGTGCCCGATCTCCCGCATAGGAAATGCCCAGCCTCACCTTCTGGTCTTCCCGCCATCGCGTCAATCGGATTGCGTTCAAGGCATTGCCGCCCCCCATCCTTGAAAGATGCCGAACTCTCGGTGGCCAAACTGCTCGGCGGCAACCCGCTCTCCATTGGCCACTGCAATAATCTTGCGGAGTAATGCCCGTCCCACCTCTTCGACCGTCAAAAACCCGTCAATTATGGGCCCAGCGTCAAAGTCTATGAGGTCCGGCAAGGATCTCTTGAGCGCGGTGCGCGTGGACACTTTAATCACCGGTACAATAGAGGCACCGGTCGGCGTTCCACGGCCGGTAGTAAACACGATGATCTGGGCACCACCAGCCACCATGCCAACAAACTGCATGACATCATGTCCGGGGGTGTCCATGATTACCAAACCATGAGTGCGAGGACGCTCTGCGTAATCGATAACGTCGGTTACCGGACTACTCCCGCCTTTATGCACGCACCCCAAAGATTTTTCCTCAATCGTAGTAATACCACCGGCCATATTTCCTGGCGCCGGCTGCCCGCCACGAAAGTCCACACCCATCCGCATCGCAGCCTGCTCCGCATGAGACACTGTGTGCCATACCGCCTGACTCACCGTGGGCGTCACTGCCCGCTCCGCTAAAAGGCGCTCCGCCCCAATGAGTTCTGTGGTCTCGGCTAAAATTGAGGTGCCACCATAACCAATCACCAGATCACTGGCATATCCCAAACTAGGATTAGCGGAAAGCCCAGAACAGGCATCGGAACCGCCACACTCGGTGGCTAACAGCAAGTGCTCTAGCCCGGCAGGTCTGCGTGTCATCGTCTGGGATTCGTGGACAAAACGCTGAGCAGCTTCCCTTGCATTGGCTTCTGCCTTCCTTCTTCCACCTGCCCGATCAAAGGCGGCCACTTCAAAACGGACGGTTTCGGGGAGGTTCGCCGTCACCGCCTCGACGACCGGGTCATCTGCACTGTACGCCACAATAACCGTAGCATAGACATTGGGATGATCGATCCATCCTCTGAAAGTCCGCACCGCCAATGCAAAGCCTTCCACTCCGGGATCAATATCCTGATGCAGTTCCACCCCGACGCTGCCCGACACTTGAAAACATACCAACGAGGCAGTCGAACTCACCGCCGGGGACAAGGGCAGCACTAACACATGATTTCGGGTGCCCACTCGGCCATCCGGGCGCCAAAATCCCTGAAATGTCATCACAAGTCCTCCTTATACAGAACTCTCCCCAGTAGGGATTACAATGCCGCCACGTCGTACACCAACAACCGCTCGGACTCTCCGGGATCAAACGTGATGAACTGCCGTCCATCAAGCCCATGGTCGTGGTGTCGCCCACCGCGCCGTGCCAATCATTTCCCGTACGCACCACAAACTGAGCAGGTCCGGCTAACACGATTCCTTTGGGGAGATATTTGTGTTGCTTAAGAAATCCCGGGGAGAAACTCCGCTATTGATGCTCACACCTCATATACAATCGCCCCGACCCGTACAGGACCGTGCCCCCCGATCACCAATGGTCCTTCGATATCGGCCGTCATACTGGGGCCCGTGACCATTTTGAACAATGGGGGCAAGGTAGCCCCCGCCATCTGGGAAAGGCCTTCTGCCCTTTGGGTATACGCCACCACATTCCCCCCATCCGGGCAATGGCTCATGACGAAGTCCTCGGTTAACCCCATTGCGGCGTTGTCGGGATCGTGTGCGGCCATGGTAAACTGACCACAGAAGGTTTGATCTGGCGGAAATCGCACTTCCGCGCCACGCCGCTCTAAGACACGGACCACGGCGACCCCCGCTTCTGGACGAAACGCATCCACCATCCAAGTCACAAAAAGTCCAACGGATTTCAGTTCGATCCCTCCCTTTCCACCGCAAATTGCTTTCTCACTAGCCAATGTGCGTAACCAATTCCCCCAGGCCTTGGACCGTGACACCGACTCGTTCCCCGGGTTGAAGCTACTTACGGATTTCCGGCTTTTTCCCTAAAATCACGCCTTCAGGGGTACCGGTAAAAATAACATCTCCAGGCTCTAACGTCATATAGTGGGAAATCTAGCTGGTCGGGATCCGAAATTTTATCAGCAGTCACCGTATACGGGCCCATGGCGCCAAAAATCGGCACTTTTGCCCAATAACCACTGACTGGTGCGAAACTGCAAATCACGAGCCGAAAGATCATTGCCATTACAATATCCATATATGTAGCTAAGAGCATCCGACTCCGAAGTTCGTGCACAATGGCGGCCCATCACGATGATCAGTTCCGCCTCATAATCCATCTGGTGGGAATCGGCCGGAACCGAAACCGTCGCCTCAATATCCACGCCAATTCTTTTGAGCCATTGTAATCCCCCGTAGCAAATTTCATCCAAAGTCCCCCCTTGCCTCGGTAGTTAGCCATTACGCCTTTAAAATACTTTTGCCGTGGATACGCCTCCATCCACAATTAACGCGGTTCCTAAAGCAAATCGCGCTTCATCAGATGCGAGAAACAAGACCGAATAGGCAACGTCCTCAGGAGTCATTAGTTCATTGTTCAATTGACGTTTCTTTAAATTATCCACGGCTTCTTGATAATTGTCCGCGTAATGATTTTTAAGATATCCTTCAACAAAGGGAGTATAGACCGTTCCAGGAAGCACAGCGGCTACCCTGATATTTTCTTGGGAATGATCCGCGGCCATCGCGCGAGTTAGGCCCAATACCGCTCCTTTACTGGTGGCGTAAGCCGCCCGGCTTTTAAGACCGATCACGGCAATCGTGGACGACATATTAATAATAATCCCGCCGCCTTGGCGACGCATTACCGGCACCACCAAATGGCTAAGGAGATATACTCCGCGCAAGTTGACCCGCATGACTCGGTCCCAATCGCCAGGGTCACAATCTACCACATCTCCCACGGCACTGACGCCGGCATTATTAAACAAAACATCAATCCGACCAAAATGCTTGGCCACGGCATCTACTGCCGTCGCAGCAGGCAACTCGTCTGCTACATCCGCCTCAATAAATATTGCCGGATAGCCTTGCCCCACCAATTCGTCGACAACCCGATTGCCTCCTTTAATATCAATATCGACCACCGCAATTTTTCCGCCTTCTTTAGCAAAAAGGCGAGCCGTGGCCTCACCAATGCCGGATGCTCCCCCAGTAATGAGGCAAACCTTATCCTGTACTCGCATAATCGATCCATCCCTTTCCATCATCAGGATTCCTTAGAATCCGAAATCATCTCGTGTTTGACCTTATTGTTGCCGGATAACCCCACTAATCTTGATGATATACTTCTTCCATTACCGACCACCATTGGTTTTCTGGGTGGCCCGGTAACGGCATTTGACAGGGTTTACAAAGCTCCCACCACTGCTGGGTGGTCGGGTCCGCAGCCATTAGGTCCATGTCCTGCTGATAGTTCTCACCCTCATACTCGAAATAGCTAAAGAGCCACCCGTCCTTATAAAAAATTGAGTAATTGCGCATATGGGACTGAGAGATTACCTCCTGGATCCGTGGCCATACATTGCGATGCAGCGCCTTATATTTTTCAACTTGTTCCTCTCGCAGCCGTATCACACTACCATATCGTTTCAAACCTTCCATTCCTCCTTTCGATGGAGTCACTATTCTTTGATGGCCCCAATCATCGCGCCTCTCTGCAAATAGCGTTGAGCCCCAATGAAGACCAACAATACGGGCAACATTGTTACAATAGATGCCAAGGCGAGTTCTGGCATATACAATTTAACGTTCAAACCTTCCTCAGGATTGATCAACTGACTAGACGAAATCATCTGAAGCAATCCGACTGCCAGCGGGGATTGTTGAGTTTGGGGCAATAAGACATAAGGTAAAAAGAAATTTGTCCAACCCGCGACGAAGGAAAAAAACCCCACCAATGCGACGACTTGTCGAGATAGCGGAACCGCGATGCGAAAAAAAATTGCGAGTTCAGTCAGTCCATCCACACGAGCCGCCTCGATCAGCTCCATCGGTAGCGCGGTTCGATAATGGATATAGGACAAGTACACACCAAAAGGGTAGAAGCCGAAGATGATCACTACAGGCCACAAAGAATTCAATAAATGAACCGTGCTAACTTCTAAAAAGAGCGGTATAACCAGCACCGTATTGGGCATCACCATCAACAATAGCGTGAGGAACAGTAAGGCCTGGCGCTTAGGAAATTGCAGCCGCGCCATCGCATACCCACTAGGAATGGAAATTGCAATGGCCAGTAAAGTTCCACCACCAACCATGATAACGGTGTTCTTGAACCACTCTAGGTAAATCCCATTGTCAAAACCCATAACCTGGGACCAGGCATACTTAACATTGGCCAACGTACCAAATGCAATGCCTCCGAGCGCCATATTGGCTTGAGTTCTGGTAGGTGCTACCAATAACCCAATAATCGGGTAGACAAATGCCACCCCAATTGCAATCATCACCACCACACGAAATACAGGACCTAAATGACCATGGTTTCCGGCCCGATATGAAGATCCCTTAACCGTTTCTGGTTGTATCGTTTCCTTTTGATTATTCAATGTGTGAGCCACCTCCGGGCTTTCCATCCTGGCCGTCCCTCCTCCTGTCTAGGATTGCTCTAATATACCGGTTCGGGTCACCACAACCATGGCAATGGCCAACGTAATCACTAAAAGAATGATCGATAACGCTGCCGCCGCACCCGTGTTGCCTACCGAATAAGCATATGTGTAACTCAATTGATTCGGAGACCACTGGGGGGAAATCAACCCTTGAGCCACTTCATTTAATACCTGAGGTTCAAGAAAAATTTGGAACCCGTAAGCAAAGTTCATCAGGGCCAAGTATCCAATCCACGGTTTGATAAGGGGCAGTTTCACATGCCAAATTGTTGTCCAGGTACTGCAACCATCAATCTTGGCAGCATCTAATACCTCATCGGAAATGCTATTAAGACCACCATAGACTATGAGGATCCAAGAACCTGCTCCTTCGAAAAACAGCATGGCTGCCAAAATCCAAATGACATTGCTTGAGGAGGCTAAAATACCGTCCAAACTGGTAGCTCCCAAGGCCCGCAACAAAAAATTTACCGGGCTTACCCCAGGGTCAATCAGCAAAAGCCACAACATAAAGTTGGTCATGCCGGCTAACGCCCCTGGAATGTAATAGATAAACATCATAAGTCGTCCAAAACGTCCACGGGTCGCATCCACGAGCAACGCCATTCCCACAACCCCGATAATCATCATAGGCAGCCACACAACCAATAACAAACCGACATTGGCAAACGACGCCAGAAACCGAAAATTAGTAATCACCGTGACATAGTTCAAGATAGCGGTAAATCCGTTGCCTGTAGGAGAGGCAAAGCTCTCCACCAACGCATAAATTGCTGGTAGTACCCCGACTAGGGCCATGACCACAACAAACGGAGCAACTAGTATTAGCGCTCCTTTTGACGGTGGCCGGTTTCGTTTTTGAACACTTTTCCCATTTTTTGAGGGAGTTTTTGCCGACGTGATTCCTGGCTGGGCTGAATTGTCAAGCACTACCCTATCCCCCTTCCAGTGGATTTTTGCGGTTAAATCGTTGTCTCGGGCAGGAAATGAGTGGACACACCCGAAGCCGACACTGGTTATCCTCGGAATAAGCCCACCCCATCTCCCTTACGCCTGTTTTGCAAATCGCGCCCAGTAGTCCAGCATTACTTGGTTACCACGTTGTATCCATATAATTGAGCGTAATTGACCAGGGCTTTTTGATACGCAGGCCAGACTTGATTTAAGGTCTCCCCGTTCACAATGGCTGGAGCAACCGTCGTGTCCCAAACTCCGTCGGGATCAAACTCGGTGTAGGGATGCCCTCTCCACACCATTTTCACCGCCGATTTGAAGGCGCTGACAAGTTGTGATTTATCTACAAAGTAATTGGAGTTCAGAACGTTTTTTTGTAGCCACGGTTGCTCGTCGGGGCCATAAGCAGGAAATGTGGGTGCCAGATCTACCTGGTTTTTAGGGTTAGTAGCCACAAATTCAGCGAACGTAACCGCATTCTTTAACAACTGACCCGAGATATGTGAGGAAACTCCCCAGAGACCACCCCCCTCATCACCAGTGTAATTTTGACCAGGCCATGTGAGTGGTGCCGAGGCAGTGATTTCACCTGCAGGTACATGAAATGCATCCTTAAATTCGAATTGTCCATACCAAGTTGCCCCAGGGGTCATTACGACTTTCGCCCCTACAGCATCCGCCTCGGTGGTAAACAATCCTGCCGTCGAAAGTACCTTCGCCTTAATCAGAGGATCCAAAAGATTAACCATCCGAGTGCAATTCGGACTATTCAGATTAATATTAACCGTGTTGGGCCCCACCAAGGTGTTGGCCGGGCATGCACTCCCCCAGAAATAACGGTCAAATGTATATGTTGAACCAATGAACCCCACATAATACCCGGGATGTTGCTTGGCAATCTCAAGACCTAACGCTTGATATTGGGGCCAGGTCTTAGGCGGTGTATACCCCCATTCTTGGAACAGCTTCGCGTTATACCAGAGAACATCCGCTGCATCATCATTTCGTAGGCACC
Source organism: Bacillota bacterium (assembly GCA_021797515.1). Taxonomy (GTDB): domain Bacteria; phylum Bacillota; class Sulfobacillia; order Sulfobacillales; family Sulfobacillaceae; genus Sulfobacillus_C. Next base: position 15,004 of record JAJZZP010000105.1, read on the forward strand.
GCAATTGTCCACCAATTTCACAAGCAGAAATCGCAGCCGGGGCATACCCGTTCACCAGAGACTTAGGCACCAAATTCGTCAGGTTTGCAGTGTAATTAATTTGTGGACTCGATGCCCACGATATGTCGCTGTTGGTGGGGAAAAAAATCGCATCAGGCCACCCGCTGCCCGACTTGTTAAACAGCTCAAACTTCCCCCGTAGTGCATCATTTCCAATGTTGTCACTAATGATGTCCATCTTAACCTTGATATTCGGATACGCTTTTTCAAACGCCTTTACCGCTGACACCCGAGGGGCGTCGACCCATACTACCAAAGGACCCGACGACTGACTCGATGAAGCAGCCGGTGCGGAACCGGTTGACCCACATCCGGCCAATACCATTGAAACAGCAGCGGTTAGTCCTGCTATGGTTGCAACCTTGGCTGTTCGCATTGCCTCTCTCCTTTCCGAATTGAACATCCATTCTCTAGTTCGTGATTCATCTGCGTCGATCCACAAAATTCCACGGCCGTACCCAGAAGGAAATGCTATCTTCCCTAGGTAAGAAGTTGGTTCATGCTTTGATGCCCACTGAGTTCCTTGGAAAGCCTTGCTGTCGTTTCTCGCAATAACGCAACATATTTGGATTGATTCTCGGGAGTAAACCGTATGGTGGGAATGGCGATACTTACTGCGGCAATGACACGCTCATTGACCAATATTGGAACTGCAACGCAACGCACACCAAAAGATAGCTCTTCCTCATCTTCGGCATACCCTAGTATTTGAGCCCGTTGGACCGCTTCATCCAATCCCTCTTTGTGAATAATGGTATGCGCCGTATATACGGTCCACGGACACCGCGCGTAGTAGCCATTCCGTTCTTCCTGTGTCATGGCTGCCAAGAAAATCTTGCCTAACGCCGATGCATACAAAGGAGCCCGTTGCCCGCTACGGACGAACACTCCAGCCCGATAATCCTTGTCCTCCCAGCGCCCTAAATAAAAGACCTCATCGGCGCGCAAAATGCCCAGATTGGTCACCTCTCGGGTCGTATCACAAAGTTGTTGGAGGTATGGCTCGCATTTCCGCAAAAGCACGTTGTCGCGGCTTTGCGACTGGCCCAAAACAATAGCCATCGGCCCCAGGGTATAAGCGCCGTCCTCCATATCGAGATAATCTTTAGCGACAAGAGTCCTCGCCAATCGATACGCAGTATTCCGATGAAGTTTCATGCTTTCGGCAATTTCACCCAGTTTGACGGGAGTTGGTCTTGACGCGACATATTCGAGAATGCTCAAAGCCCTTTCGACAGCCTGGGCGCCTTCTGGCACGTTGCTATTTTTCATCGATATCACCCGCATTATGGAAAGGATATTTCATATTGTAGTCTTAATCGAATTTTTGTCAATTGATTTGGAATGTCATGCTTTGAGAAATCATTGTGGAATAGGAGCTTTGCTGTAAGTATTGGTGGTAATAGCATACATGTGACCACAGCTAAGAAAGTCTCCTAAAGATCTCATCAGAAACCGACGATAATCCTTACGCATTGCAAAGATTAGAGGGGACAACGGCTTGTTGCCTCCCCATTTGATCGTCGATACACCGACCGCATTTTCTCCTACGGACTGTCACATAACTGAAAATACCTACCCAAGATAGCGGCAACGATCCCATCGCCTACCCCCATGGTTTATTGACCATTATATGAACATTGGTTTTTGCCATATCATCAATAGTTCCAGCGGGCGGGCGAAACTATGCCCAACCTGTTCAAGTTTTAACCGACTCCTTGGAACCATAGATACTTTTGGCGGATTCCATATGGGCGACAACCGCTCTACGGACGCGATCCCGATTGCCGCTCTTGATCGCCTCCACAATCTTTTTGCGATGCTTGATACTATTCCTTGCAGCATCCGGAACTCGTAATAAGGTCAGATAGGCGTCGTGCGACATGTTACGAAAGATGGCCATTAACGCAATGAGAATCGAGTTACCGGTGGCGTCGACAATAATAGCGTCATACTCTGAAATCATCTCCAGAAAGTCTTCCGGTGGTCCTCCATGAGCCAAGGATTGTTCACAATTGGCTACAATGTCTTCGAGTCGTTGAATTTGCGCCGGGGTAATAAGTTCCGCGGCCAACACAAAAACAGGAGGTTCCAGGACCTTTCTTGCCTTATACAGTTCATCATACTTGGACCGTTCACGGAAAAACATCAGCCCAATCGCTTCATGCGGAATGGTATTCGTTGCGGACACATAACTACCATCACCCATGCGCGTTTCAATCAACCCAATTAAGACGAGGCTACGCAACACCTCTCGAATTCTCGCCCGCGTGGTGCCGAACATGGTGGAAAGTGTCCGTTCATTGGGTAATTTATCCCCAGGCTTCAATTGCCCGGTTAAGATCAAATCCCCCAATTGGGCCATTACCTGGTCTGTCACGGTGACGTGAGTGACCGGTTTTATCTCCATTGTTTTGCCCTTCACCCTCGCCTCAACCCCCAATCTCCCCCAGCCACACGGGCCGGTTTTCATCAATAGAGCGTTTGGCGGCAAACACCATCTGCAAAGTTTTCAAATTGTCTTCCACGCTATTTTGCGGTTCTCTGTCTTCCTCGATGGCCCGCATTAATTCGCCCATGGTGCCCATAAACGCATGAGGAAACCAGCGTCCCTCCAATCGGGGTGAAATCCAGGTGTCTCCTGCAATGTCTTTTGATAAATACACGATGGTATCCTCTTTCCCTACCGGATAGTTATATAATGCCCCGTTGGTTCCTTTAATTGCACCACGAGTCCCCTCAAATCGGAAGGTGGCGTACCAATCATCATCGGGCGCAATGTTGTTGTGGTTGTCGTGGATCAACCCACGGCATTCGCCGGGAAATTTTATATGGATTAGAGTGCGAGTCGGCGCTTCCCATTTTTGCCCAGGAAATTTTGCCGCATCAGCATAGATATACTCCGGCATACCATATAACAAACGAATAGCGTCCATATAATGAATGCTGTGGTACAACAATTCCATTGCTGGCAAAGACGTCATCCAAGGCCAGTTATCCCAAGGTGTCAAAACGTTCACTTGAATCGTCGCTTGCGTAAGATTACCAAGCCATCCGCGACCGATTATGGTATGACTCGCGCGGATTCCGGGCGACCAACGCATCTGTTGATTAATGGCCGCTTTGACTCCCGCATCACGGCATACCGTGACAATGCGGCGCGCGGTGTCATAGGCTTCCGCTAATGGTTTTTGACAAAGCACATGTTTTCGCCGTGACACCACCTGTTCCACCACGCCGAGCAAGTATTGCGACGGGATCGCAATATCCACAATGTCAATGTCATCACGGTCTAACAGCGCATCCAATGAGTCGAATACGGTCGCCAGCGAAAATTGCTTCGCCACACGTTGAGCCCGTTCTATATTCACGTCGTATATGCCTACCACTCGAAACCCCGCGATCCGATATGCTGGCAAGTGGGCCGCTTGGACAATTTCCCCGGCACCGACAATCCCAATTCCCATATCGCGGTTGCGCGGCAACATCGGTTGGTAGGAAAGGTCCAGCCAATCCGCACGATAAGCATCCATAGCCGTTCCCCCTAACTCAAGTGATAGAATATCTGAGCCGTCTTACCCACGATAGCATCTTGTTCGTCCACACTGTACGACCCGAGTACGCGCATTGTCTCGGCCCACACCTTCTGATAGTCTCCTGCTTGAATCGCCACCGGCCAGTCGCTACCAAACATCAGACGTTCGGCCCCAAACGCATCTAACGCCGCGTCAATATACGGTCTTAAGTCCTCTGCGGTCCAGGTATGCCAATCAGCCGCAGTGTTCAACCCCGAGACCTTGGCAAACACCCGGGGATATTGAGCAGCCTCTTTAATCTGAGTGCGCCAGGGCTCCATAGCACGATCCTTAATTGGAGGTTTCGCCAGATGATCAATGACCATGTTAAGATTCGGAATTTTTTCAGCCAAGGTCGGGACATGCTGCAAATGATTCGGAAAGACCGCCACCACATCAAATGGAACTCCAAAAGCTGCTAAGACTTTAAGACCCTCGATCACGACATCGCGAATCACCCAATCAGGATCAGGCTCTTCATGAATCAAGTGACGAACGCCCTTGAACACGGGATTTTTCACCAACTCTTCTAAACGTCTACCAACTAGTTCCGGTTGATCCAAAGGCACCCACCCTACAACCCCACCAATCCAGGGATACTCTTTGGCAACCTGCAACAGATATTCGGTGTCCTGACCCGAATTCATTGCTTGCACCACCACGGTCCTATCGATCCCCGCCTGACGAACCCAGGGTTCTAACTCCGCGGCCTCAAATGTCCGATAAATCGGACCATGTTGAGGTCCTAACCAGGGATAAGAGACTTTGTCCAAATTCCAAAAATGCTGATGCGCATCAACTTTCATCATCCATACCTCCCCACATATAGCATCTATCATGGCTTACTCTCGTTGTAACGCAAACTCCTGCTCTAATAGTGCGGTATGTTCTCCTAAGCGGGGCGCTCCCCGTTGGTTGTGCAGCACTTCTCCATCAACCCGAATGGGACAACGTAAGGTTTTAAACCGTACCCCGTGGGAACTTGTGACTTCTTGTACCATATGGAGCACGGAAAATGCCTCATGGTGTATAAGGTCATCCCAATTGAAGACCGCAGAACACCAATAATCGGCGGGTTCCAATATCGAAAGCCACTCTTGGGTGGTTTTCTTCATCAGATGATTGCCTAAAATGGTTTTAATTTCGTCCCGTTTGGCACGCCAATCATCTCGCTCAGGATACGCCAACAAGGCCGGGCAATCCAGCAGGTGGGATAATGTGATAAGAGAGCCCATCGCTAAAGCAATAAAGCCATCCTGGGTGGGATATATCCCATAAGGAGCCCCCAAGTATGCATGCGCACTATTCACAGCCCCTCGCTGTGGCAAGTTTCCGCCGTCATTGAGATAATGAGTCAATACCTCAAACTGAAAATCCAAAATTGATTCCAAAAGACTCACCTCAATCAATCCGCCCTGGCCGTCTTTCCCGCGTCGTACTAAGCACGCCATAACCCCCTGCACCAGATGGGCCCCGGCTATCATATCTGCCACCGCTAAGCCAAACGGGGTCGGAGGCTGATCTGCATTGCCATTGAGCCACGTCAACCCGGACAATGCTTGCACCAACAAATCTTGTCCTGGTTTCTCTTGCCAAGGCCCAACGTCGCCGTAACCGGTAACGCGGGCATAAACCAAGCCAGGATTGAGCTTTCGCAGCGAATCGTAATCCAATCCCAGTTTCTTCATAATGCCGGGACGAAAATTTTCTATGAGGACATCCGCTTTAGTGATCAGCGTCTTGACTTTGGTTAACTCTCCCGGATCTTTTAAATCTATCGCATAACTTTCTTTATTACGGTTAGTTGTATGAAACAACAGGCTGTCGCCATCGATCTCGAGGCCCAACGAGAGCTTGCGATTCCCATCCCCCTTCCCCGGTTTCTCGATCTTAATAACGCGAGCCCCCATGTCCGCCAAGCGTAATGCCGCCGAGGGGCCAGAGAGGTATTGGCTAAACTCCAAAACCAGAAGGCCTTCTAGTGGTTTTACCATGATGTCTCCTTTACCGACGATTGATATAATCGGTTGAGTTGTGCAATAGTCTGATGTGGATTGTGAGTTCCCCTGAGATACTCATGCACCACGGCACCCGCGTGTTCTTGAAACGGGAGATATCCCCAATATCGAGGACGTAAGTAGCTACGGTCCAAAGCGGGTAGTGTCCGTAAAGCAAACTGGCTTGTCGACTTGTTAAGTTTTGGATCCAACCATGCTGTGCGATGGCCTGGTTGACCACCGCTCTCCCAGTACAACGTGCTCTGGCAGCGTGCCGCGGCAACAAATTGGCTGTAGCGTACCGCCCAATCCCGCCTAGATGAACGCACCGATATCGCTAAACCGGTTCCCCCAAGAACACTCTTTAACGGTCCGTGATCGTCTACCTCCACTAGATCATCAAAGGTGAGGCGATGGGGTGCATAGCCGTCTCGAGCATAGTTGATGTAACCATAGGCAAATGGGCAATACCAGTAGTGATCCTCACGACTTAACACTTCATACACATCGATCGGGTTATATCGAAGAATCTCCTGGGGGCAATGGCTCGTAAGACCTTTTAAGTATTTCAGCGCCAGCACTCCCGACACTTCGTCTACGACTTGTTGAGAGTCACGGAACAGATCTCCTCCGAGGGTAACAACCAACATCAAAAAATTCATCCAACTATCGATGGCCTTAGCAGGGAAGATCACTCGCCCGCGTTGAGCTAAATACATAACATCTTGCCACGTCCTAGGAACCGAAGACGGATCCAACAAGTCAGCCCTGTAGGAAGCGACGGGGGCCGCAGCATCAATAGGCAAAGCCCACTGGTGATGCCCAAAGTGATAGCTGTGGTATGATAGTCCCACGGTATGGCGTTGTTGCTCGGCAAGAAATTCGGCATCAAGGTATTCATCTAACGGTAACAAAATTCCCTTGGCAAAAACCTCGCCCACCCATGGGTGATCAATCACCAGCAGGTCATAATGCTGCACCAGTTCCTCCAAGGGATAATCCGCAAATGCCTGAAGCGAGCGTTTATCCCAACAGATCTCAATTTCCGGGTACATTTCATGAAATCGTTGAGCTGTAGCTACCATCGGCAGGTATCCCCGGGTGTGATCCCAGGTCATTCCTTTTAGCGTAACCGCCATCGTTTCCTCCTTAATTAGAACCATCCATGGGTGTGGTACGCATCCAGCGGATGCACCCCATTCATGACGTCACGACGCACGGAGTTTTCAGTCCCTACCAATTCTTCGGCTTGTTCTAGCACAGTGAACGCGATGGGATGCGGAACCACCAACACTCCATCTTTATCTCCCAGGACAATATCCATCGGATGAATCTTGACATTTTCAATGACAATCGGCACGTTATAGTCCACCAAACGCCATCGACCCAGTACGTCAGCGGGGGTGGTATACAAACAAAACACGTCTAATCCAAGCTTCTGAATGTAGTCCACATCTCGTACCCCGCCGTAAATCACCGCACCCACCCCACCACGGGCTTTAATGGTTGTAGCGGATAGTTCTCCCAGGTGAGAACATGTCGTGTCATTGGCTTGGGTGATCACCACTTGGTTTGGCCCCACGTCACCCAACATCTTTAAAATGGGGACAAAGATGGCATCCGGATCCTGGGAGCTTGACGTCTCGCCATATGCGGTTAACGCGAACCCACAAACATTCGCGCTTGGGGTCAGTCCCCGCAAGGTGCGCGGTAATACCTGATTTCGATAGCCCAGCCGATCCAAAATATCGGAAACAGCCCCCGTATAAACTTTCGAAAACCGTTCGCTTAGAGATAAATGCTCATCCAAATGACTTCCTCCCTCCGTTATGACACGTCACAGGCGCGTCCTGGTTTGTATGGAATGCAATATTCTTTATGGCCAAGGCGCTCTGATTTGCTCAAATGTCCACCCGCGAGGCGTTGAATGTTCTCTAACAAGACGTTGCCCACTTGCTCAATCGTGGCAGTCCCTTCAATAATGCCATGGGCATCTACATCAATATCATCAACCATGCGGCGACAAGTCTCCGGGTTCCCACAGATCTTGATCACCGGTGCGATCGCTGAACCCACCACACTACCACGGCCGGTAGTAAACACCAAAAGATGTGCACCCGAAGCGATCAATGACACGAGCCCATCGTTGTCATTGATCTCATAGTGCGTCAGTTGGTTCCCTCCGACATCCCCGACCTTGTCCAATAAATACAATCCGCCCCGCGTGGGTCTCTCGGCAGTCTTGAGCACGCCGTCAATGGATTGGGTTCCGGCTTTGGCCAACGCTCCCAACGACTTCTCTTCAATCGTCGTCAGTCCCCCCGATTGGTTTCCCACAGAAATCGCAAAATGATTTAAGGCATTCCCCAAGACCCGAGCCCTATCGAGGGCATCCCCTATTTTCTGGCGCACGACCTCATCCCGCGCTCTAGCCAGAAGATACGGATCAGTGCCTAGTAACTCGGGAATCTCGCTAAAAATCACTGTGGCTCCATACTGGAGAAGTTGGTCCACAGCCCACCCCGTAGTCGGGTTCGCCGACAATCCCGACGTCGCATCAGATCCACCACACTCAATACCGACAATTAAATCGGCCCATGTGATTGGCACTTGTGGTGCCTGCTCAGCCTCAACCTGCATGCTCCGCACTATATCCGTTCCTGACGCCAGGGAACGGAGGGTTCCCCCGACTTCTTGAATGGTGATGACTTCAACGCGTTTGCCAGCATCTCGGATACTCTCAGCAAGCCTCACAAGGTCCGTGCTTTCACAACCCAAACTGACCAGCAGCACGGCAGCCACATTGGGATGCTGCCCTAGTTCAACGAGCATCCGAAAGGCATAAGGATCACTGTAGCACCCGGCAAATCCCCACAGTTCACTACCCGGATTCTCATGAACGATGCATTCGGCCACAAACCGGGCACACTCCACGGTGTATACCACGGCCACATGATTACGGATGCCAATACGGCCATCGGCCCGTTTATAGCCCCTCATTTCTGATCTCCTATCACTTGCAAACTCTCGAGATTATGGGTATGCACCAACTCCCCTGGCCTAATCGCTTGAGTTGCGAAACCAATGGGAACCCCGTACTTGATTACCGTGTCTCCACGAGCTATGGCACAAAGCGCAAATTTGTAACCAAAGGGTATGTCTTGTACCACTTCAACGAGATCTCCATTGGATACCAACGCAGAATCTTGGTGGTGCAACTCGACTAGTGCCGTCGCCACGGTATCCGACTCATGAAGGACGATGGCTTGCCATGGGCGTAGCGCAGAGGTCATAATGGCACCTGTTTTTCTACCATCAGTAAATGGTCGCACACTAACACCAAGTTCTCTTTCTGATTCAGGATCTCGCATTGTTCCACTACGATGCCGTACCCCTCACGCTTGGGGTGCGGTCGTTTATCTTTAATGATGACTCGAACATGTATGGTGTCGCCAATGTATACCGGTTGAATAAATCGCAAGTGGTCATAGCCATAAGAAAACGCAACTGGATTGACAATCCCTGCAGTCATTCCTACGCCGATACTAAAGATTAAAGTGCCATGGGCGATCCGTTGGCCAAACTCTTGTGTCTGACACCATTCGGCATCCATGTGATGGGGGTAAAAATCTCCCGTTTGACCAGCATGAACCACAATGTCCGTCTCAGTAATCGTACGTCCCATGGTCGTTCGCATGGACCCTAACTCATATTCCTCGAAGTACCGAGCCTCCATCATGGCTCGCCCTCTGGTTCCATGATGGACTTCCATTCCGCCTTAGGTCCGACTCCGTACCCTAACGTGGCGCCACCTTCAATGGGGATAGCTTGTCCCGTAATGAACGAGGAGTCGTCACTAGCCAAAAACAACGCTAATTTAGCAATTTCTTCGGAGTCTGCGGTACGACCCAACATATGAGACAAATCACTGTTCTTTTTCATTGCTGGAGGATCCGGCTGTTGTTGAAACCAGGCTTCTAATAGCGGCGTCATGACCCCGGCCGGACAAATGGCATTCACTCGTACCCCCAATGGAGCTAAATCGACCGCGAGGGACCGCGTCATGGCGATAACCGCGCCTTTGGTCGCACTATAGGCTGGATTTTTTTGCTGACCCACCAATCCATTCATCGAACCCATATTGACAATGCAGCCCTGTGTCAATTTAAGGTCCGGGAGAAAATATTTAGTGCAATAAAATACCCCAGAGAGATTGACCCCCACCACACGTTGCCAATCATCCTCATCAATCTCTTCAATGAACTTCGGCATAATGATGGCCGCATTATTAAATAAAACATTGGCTGGACCTAGTTGGGTATGAACACTATCCACCATAGCTTTCACACTCGCAACATTCGAGACATCGACCGAGACCGCTACCGCCTCCCCAGACATCTGGCGAATTTCCGCGACCGTTTTTTCAGCCTCTGCCATTCGGATATCGCCGACGGCCACTTTTGCCCCTTCGGAAGCAAACAACAACGCCGTCGCCCGTCCGATACCGCTTCCAGCACCCGTAATCGCAGTCACCTGGCCTTTTAATTTCCTCGACATAATAGGCCTCCTCAGTTCGAAATATTGCAATGCGATTAGCCTACTAATTCCAGCATCCTTTGGTACTGCGGTGGTACCAATTGTTCATTGTTATTATACATCGCGATGAATATATCGTGTCAACAGACAATTGCAGTAACCGAGGAGATATTCCTTACCTACTGCGCTGAACACGCAATCCCTAAATTTTGATTCACTATAAGTATTTCGAACGCAATCGCCAGTATATCCCCTGTTGTGCCTTGCGAACCCAACGGAGATTGCGCAATTCGAGTAATCGGGGCGGGGAAGCCAATGATCTTTGTGTCGCAGACGGGCAGAAGCATCGCAGCATGAGTTGATCCCGAGAGGGGCCCGTCGCGCTGGCGAGTTTCAACACGTCGCAATGCAATAGGGAACTTGGTGCGTGGGTTCGAAGCCACACCCTGAGCTTCGATTGGGCAGCTTAGTCTAATCGCCAGCTAGGGGAACCGACCCGTTGGACGTCAAATAGTGCAATCAGGCCAACCGCAATGGGACACCTCGAAAATTTTTTGTCTACTTAGCACACATGTTGGCCTCTACCCCCCTTATTCGCCTCGATAATGAGGTTCTCGTTTTTCATTAAATGCTTGAATCCCCTCGCGGGCATCATAGCTTCGGTACAGATTTTTCAAATGTTCACGCTCGATGCGTAAACCGGTAATCAAGTCGCCGTCTCGCCCCCAGACCAACGATTCTTTTATCGCACCGAGCGATAACGGTGCATTTTTCAGGAATGGTGCACAAAACGCGCGTGTTGCCTCCATAAGGTCTTCTGGCGGGTGACACACAACATCCGCGAGTCCCCAGTCCAGGGCCACTGACGCGTCGATCGAAGCCCCCGACAACGCCATATATTTGGCACGCTGGTAACCTATGAGACGCGGTAGCCGCTGCGTACCCCCAGCTCCAGGCATGACCCCAATCCGCACTTCGGGTAATGCCAGCCGTGCCTCAGAACCCAAGATTCTGAAATCGGCGGCCAGTGCCAATTCCAATCCTCCGCCATAGGCAATCCCAGCGATAGTGGCAACGACAATTTTGGGAAGACATTCAAGGCGGTATAAAACCTCGTTGATCCGATCAAGAAAATGATCCATCGCCTCCCATGCATTACCAATCGTGCTAATCGCCTTCAGATCGGCCCCCGCAGAGAACGCCCGAGGTGATCCCGTTAACACCAGCACACGCACCTGCGGGGCGTGTGCGACTTGGTCGATGACACCGAGTAGATCCCCAGTCATCTCCTCACTAATCGCGTTTAACGCGGGGTCTCGATTCAAGCGCACCACGACAAATGGGCCGTCGTGCTGTACATCTATAGTAGCCATAATGCCCTCCCCTACCGCATGATCACGGCTTCGAGTCTATGGCAAGGTTGCGTACCCGCCATTGACTCCATAAGTTTGCCCAGTAATCCACGATGCGTCGGCCGAGCCCAGGAAGGCCACCAAACCGGCTACGTCCTCAGGCTGGCCGATTCGCTTAAGGGGGTATCGTGCGGACATCTTTTTCAATAGCGCCGAGTCCCCGACAACCGATGAGACACCCGGCGTGTCTATGGTTCCGAGTGCCACGCAATTAACCGTGATATTATGACGACCAACTTCTTTAGCCAACGCCCGGGAAAAACCGGCAGTTCCAGCCTTGGCCCCAGAATACACTACTAATCGAGGTTCCCCGACCCGGCCGGCCTCCGAGATCACATTGATAATGCGCCCCCATTCCTGGCTGATCATATGCGGTAAGACCGCGCGGGCTAGGTACATCGGCGCCAAAAAGTTGACATCCACCCACGCATCCCAATCATCGGGGTCCGTTTCGACAAATTCTCGACTACTCCCCATCACGTCCGCAACCGCATGTCCGGCATTGCCTGCATTGTTCACCAGCACATCCACTGAACCGAACTTATCCGCCACTTCTTTAATCATGCGAGAGACCTCAGCCCACTGAGTGACATCCGCTTGACAAGGAAAGCCTTGAACCCCGATATTCATGGCGGTTACTTCCTCGGCGACGCGGCGAGCGCGTTCCTCCACATAATCGTTCACGATGACGATTCTTGCTCCCTGCCGAGCCGAGGCGAGAGCAATCGCTCGGCCGACGCCCTGCCCAGCGCCGGTCACTAATGCAACGCGTTCATCCATCAGGAAGGCCCTCTTTCTTCAGAGAATGTTTAGTTGGCGCCTAACCATTGTCTAGCCATTTTTACTGCGATCCACAAACTTTTGAAGTTTGTGAGGAACTGGTCGTGGAATCTCCGAAGATTGCACCCAGGTAATCGCGATAGGCACACTGAGTTCACTTTCCAGTGCTTCAGATAGTGACATCCGTAGAGCGTCGGGATTGCGAGTCAAATCGTGGTCATAGGCAATGGATACCGTCAAGGTGTCTTGCACCGCCGCTTCCTTCGTTACAAAGAACTCGGCTTTTCGGGTTTCAGGGAACCGTTGTATAACGTTTTCCACATCGTATGGCAAAAAATCCTTTCCCCGTACCCGCACTCGCCAGTTCGACCGGCCCAGGATGCGGCCATAGGGATGCCCCATCCTTTCACAATGATCGTCGTAAATGTCCACATAATCCTCCGTGCCAAAGCGCACATAAGGAACCCCTTGCACTAATAAGTTGCTCGCGACCAATTCACCACGACCGACCGGATCCCCGACACTTTCCTCCGTATCGGGGTCCAACACTTCCGCATAACCGATATCTCCCCAGCAATGTGCCCCCGGATGGTCGCACGAACCTTCAAACATCCAGACATAGCCTTCGCCGCATCCCGCTCCATCGCGAACAGTCACACCTCCCCACTCCTGTTGCAGGCTTTTGCGTGCTGTATCGGTCAGTGCTTCTCCCATCGTGGTGATCATCTTGACACCCTTAAGAGCCACTGCGGGATCATGCCCCATCTTCCGCAAGGCCACGGGAACCAATGTGGCCAATTCCGTGGTAATGGAAGGAATCACGTCCGGTCGATAATCGAGGATCCACTGCGCTATTCGTTCTGCCATCATGGCATGCCCAAACTCGAACAAAAGTGGTCGCAATCCCAAGCGTCGCGCCATACCCCAGGTGAGTGGCATCAGCCAGTGAAAATTAATGTTTATCAATAAGGCCCGTTGTCCCGGCCGCACGCCGGCGTCCCAATAACTTCGAGTCATATACTCGATAGCCATAGCCATGTCAGTCCGCGTATAGGCTCCGAGAGTTGGCAATCCCGTCGTACCGCTCGAAGTCCAAAGTCCGACGAGCTGTGATCGAGGCACGCAAAGAAGGCCAGAAAAGGGGTCCCCCGTGCGTCTTTGATAATCGCGCAGATCATCTTTATGAAAAACCGGGACCCGCTTGCGAAAATCATCCCACGTTTTGACTTGATGTGGTTTAAGGCCGTGGCGATCATAGAGATCTCGATAAAAGGGGGCACGGTCGTAAACATATTGAATTTGCCGTTGGAGAAGCTTCAATTGCCTCTCCCGCACGTCCTCGGGACGCATCGTCTGGATTGTCTGATCCCAATATCTTTCCACAGCGAATGCCCCTTTCATTGCCGGCCCTCTGGCCTGGGAATAAACAACACACCGTCATCCAGGCAATCACAGGCTTCATGTTCCAGATATCCTGTGATTGCCGTCTGATAACGAATAATCGGATGCGAACGCAGGAATAGAGGGGTAATGGTGAAATAGCCGTTAGTACCCTCAGTGACGAGGTGACCGTTGTCATCCGTCACCTCGATGACATAGTGGTCGCGAGCAAAATGAACGCCCTGAGGATTGCGTTCGCAATCCAGTCCGTAACCAAGAGCGTAGGGAATTTCCAAGAGTCGCCGCACGGGAATTTGCCATGCCTCCTCCCACTGTTTGCGAGTTTTTGCCTCTACCCATTCGACGCTGCGCAAGATCACTGAACGATATCCGAGAGAGGCCAGGGTTTTTGTGCCGAGCAGTTGACGCATCGCCTCGACGTGCGCTGAGTCGGCAAATAGGGCCGCTGGGTGGAGTAACTCGGCTGTCGCCAGTGTGCGGCGGGCCTCAGAGGGAACAAGCTCAAGACGCACAGTCAAAATGCCCAGCAATTCGTCGACCGCAGGGCTCCCGTACGCACTGGCTCCCCCGACCGCCGTAGTTAGCACCGCAACAAATGGATCATTCGACCAACTGAGCACCTGCACGACATCTTCCGCGCCGAGGCCCAAAACCGTCCATTGGCGGGTAATTACGTCCACCCAGTGTGTCCGTTCATCATCGGTAATGCCCATATAGATCGAGATATCAGGCTTCAATGCCCCTGACGGCGGCCAAATATAAAGCAAGTTCCTTTCTGGCACCGTCAACCGACCGCCAAAGACATTCTCGGGAAAATCCCGTCGAGCGGCCTTTAGGTCCGAGTCCCGTAATATGGGTAACTCGCTCCATTCTTCCGGCTGAGTGACCCAGTGACGACGGTAAAACGGCGTCGCAAAGGCGCTGGCCATGAGCGATTTCTGCTGTTGACGGGTATCCGCTACTACCGCCCCGCCCCATCCATATCCCATACCTAAACCTCCTTCGAATATCTACCTGTCTGCATTACGAACACCGATAGGTCATCGATGCAACACTCCCACGGCGGACACCCCCGCATACCCTTGCGTGTGCGTGACAGCAGTCTTCGGCCAGTGGGGCACTTGTCGATCACCCGCCTCGCCCCGCATCTGGACAACGGCTTCATATACCTGAGCCACTCCGGTCATTCCGAGCGGGTGACCCCGCGACTGCAATCCACCACTTGGGTTAACGGGGACCTTGCCATTAAGCCATGTGTGGCCTTCTTCAATGAATCGTCCCCCCTCGCCTTCTGGACATAAGCCCAATTCCTCATAATGCAAAATCTCGCCAATGGTAAAAGCATCGTGGCACTCCACCAGTTCGATGTCCTCAGGCCCTATGGCGGCCGCCTCATAGGCAGCATAAGCGGTCCGACGGCTAACCTCGGATTCGTCGCTATCAAAGCACATCGTGCCCACTGCGGATCCCGCCCACCACACCGCCCTCCTTGGATTTGGCAATGACACGGTAGATTCGTTGATCAGCAGTACGGCTGCCGCCCCGTCGGAGGTGGGGCAGCATTGCAATAAAGTTAAGGGGTCCGCTACCATACGTGAATGCAAGACTTCTTCGACGGTGACAACTTTCCGGTACTGGGCGTATGGATTCAACACTCCATTTTGATGGTTCTTGACGGAGACCAAGGCCATCTGCCGCGCGGTCGTGCCATAACGGTGCATGTGTTTTTGGGCCATAAACCCATAGAGTGACGGCATAACGTTGAGACCCATGCGGTCTTCATAAGACCCCGCTTCGCCAAGACCACTAATCACCCCCTTGGGCATTTTCTCAAATCCGACCACGAGCGCTACGTCTACCCGACCCGCCTCAATCCACGTCGCCGCCTCGTGAATGGCCGTCGTTCCGCTAGCACAAGCATTTTCCACATTGACCACCGGAATGCCCGCCAATCCCAAATCGTGTGCCACCTGTTGACCAGCAGAAATGCCTTGCCGGGTATGTGAGGCAAACATCACCCCGATCTGCTCCCACGAAAGCCCCGCATCTTCCACTGCGGCTACCGCCGCTACAGCCGCGATGTCCCGGTAAGACTTGTCAGGAAATCGCCCCGTCGGGTGCATCCCCACGCCAGCCACGAGCACATTCGCCATGGGTATCCTCCTTTACGAACCTCTGTTTACGCAGGAACAAAGACGGGGCCGACCACACTCCGTCCCCCCTCTTCAAATAAAACCGCCAACGCTCCCCTAACGCCCATCCCGATCCTGATGTCGCTGACCAAGCACTCACGCAAGTGACTCACCACGAGCACCCCATCATCTAAAAGGACCCGAACCAGAACATAAGGAACCACACCGGTCCACTCTGCCGGCCCCTGATGCACGACGGTGAAGGAATCGACGATTCCCTGAGGAATTAATAACACGTCACCAACATCCCCCGAATGACACCGCAGACATCGTTTAACCCGTGGAAAGGTGCGCCATTGACACTTTTGACACTCGGACCCACCTAATCGCACGCTACCATCCGCCACAATCTCAAACGCATTCGGTACCACGGGAATCGCACGACCATCTCTGAGATCTTGCACAATTTCTGACAAGGCGCAGTCGCCCTCCATTTCGCGTCCGTTAAAACGCTGACAATCCGGTAAGATTTCGCCCAATAATAAGTTTTTGAATCTGGGTCGTGCCGTCAGGAATAGGAAGTACGCGAGCCTCCCGGTATAATTGCTCTACGGGATAGTCGCGAGCTAATCCGTTCGCTCCAAACACTTGCAATGCTTTGGACGTGACGGTTACTGCGGCTTCTGTCGCAAAAGCTTTGGCCATTGAGGTTTGGGTATCGCACCGTTCGCCCTGATCCAGTAATTGAAAACCCTGTAAGGTCAATAACCGAGAGGCTTCAGTCAACATCGCCATGTCGGCAAGTAACTCTTGTACCAGTTGATGGGCACCGATGGGCTTGCCCCACTGCTCACGCTGGCGAGCATAGGTGATTGCCTCTTCAAGCGCTGCCTCAGCAATGCCACAAGAAATCATGGCAACGTAACACCGGGCCCGCTCAAATCCCTTCAACGTGCCGCGTAGTCCCGTACCCAGGTCCCCGAGAAGGCGCGTTTTGGGAATGCGAATATTGTCGACCACGATTTCCGATGTCGGCCACTCGTTCATAGCCATTTTGTCAATATCGACGGCCGTATACCCATCTTGTCGTTCAAGAACAAAACGCGACAACCCATGTTTCCCTTCTCCCGTCCGCACGACCATGACCATGACATCCGACACGGACCCGTTCGAGATCCAGAGTTTGCGCCCGTTGACCACCACGGTGTCTTTTTCAAGACGTGCGGTACTTTGCAACGCACCGGGATTCGAGCCGACCTCGGCTTCCGTGATCGCAACGCAGCCAATTTGACTACCCTGGATAAGTCCTGGAAGGTAACGCGCCTTCTGTTCCGGAGTACCGTCCTCCGCAATCCAATGAGCCGCCTCCGAACTAATGAAGGCGATGCCACCGATGGCTGGGAAGGCCTTGAACAGTGGTTCGTATAATAACCCGACCATTGCGTAGGACAAGCCATAGCCGCCGTCATCTTCCGGGATCGGGCCGCCCAGGTAGCCTAGTTGAGCAAGTTCCTGCAGCACCTCCAATAACTCCGTCTTCGGTATGCTGTGGTCCCGATAGGTTTTCCGCAAGGGTATTATGTGATCCCGAATATACCGCTCGGCGGCATCCAACAATAACGCATCCTCGTGGCTTAAGGTCGAATTCATGCTAAGACGCTCCTTTTACGCGCTCGTCGATGATTTGCATGCCATCAGCCAGCAGAGTTTCTACCCGCAGTGTATTGGGTGCAATGAGTAGTTCGGACCGCATGCGCTCTTTTAGGCGCGCCTCGTCGACGTGCCCTGTGCTCGATTGAATGGTAAGTTCCATGTGGTCAGTCCCGCCATCCACCCACAAACGCACGCGATAGTTTCGCGGTGAAATATCAGGAAACCCCGCCAGTACCAACGCAATTTGTGATGGATAGAGTTTCACGCCCTTAACCTTGCGTACCTCGTCAGTTCTTCCCAAAATACCCTTGGGTAACGTGAGAGTTCCTCCACAAGAGCAGTGATCCGATACCACCCGCGTCAAATCTCCGGTCCTAAAGCGCACAAAAGGGAAGCCCTCTTGCTTCACCTGTGTCACTACCAGTTCCCCGACCTCACCAGCAGGCACCGGTATTGCGGTTTCAGGATCAAGAATTTCGGTCAAGAATGCGTTGGAATAGACGTGTAATCCCTTCTCGGCGTGGCATTCTGTCGCTATCATGCCGACTTCGCTCACGCCGTAAGAGTCAACAATCGTCACCCCTGACCCACCAAACGCTGACCGTAACTTCTCTCGATATCCCTCGACCGCCGATAACGGTTCACCTCCCGCATAAATCAGCCGCACGCGATGATGTTTCGGCAATAATGACCCGACCTTGAGGGCAAAGCTCGGATTAGTAATGAGTGCCGTCACACCTAACTCGGCAATCCAACGTGCCTGCTGTTCCGCGTTGCCGGTCCCTGCGGGCACCACAGTTGCACCCACCGCCTCTGCCACTAAATGGAAGTGCATTCCCGTATAAAACGGTGTGTATCCGAAAGTTACTTGGACGACATCGTCTTGCGTAAACCCCGCACGACGAAACACTTCAGCTTCACGATCGATCGATCGATGGACGTCTCCCATGGAAGCCAGAACAGGAATTGTACCCAATTCGGGAAACGGTGTAATGTGCAATCGCTTTGGCCCATCAAACCAAAATCCCCCATATGGTGGTTGCTCCCGCATCGCACCAATCATATCTTTCCGAGTTAATAACGGGATACGACCCCAGTCATCCCAGTTTCGGATATCGTTCAGCTCGATCTGAGCCTTATTCCAGAGTTTCCGATACAGCGGAAACTGATAGGCATAAGCCAGTTGGTCTCTTAATGCCTCAATATTGACCATTAATCTTCCTCCTCCATGACCGACACCGTTCCTTGCAACACCAGGCGCTCTATGTCGGATGCGGAAAACCCGCAATCCGAAAGTACGACGCGAGTGTGTTCTCCCAAAAGTGGCGCGGGACTGTTCGGACCCCAGCGCGGGACACCACACGATGAAACAATTGTCGAGCGTGGAAATGAGAATCTGACAACACCTCGCTCGGGTCAAGTACCGGCCCGAAGGGCACGCTCGCTTGTTCCAATCGAGTGGCCCAGGTATCATAATTGGCACTGAGAAATACTTCTTTTAGACGCTGGATGATTTCAGCACCATGTTTACGTCGGTCCTCAGCGGAATATTGGGCAAATTTTTGAAGTCCCGTAGATTGGCACAGTGCCCGCCAGAATTTGGTTTCGTGAGCCACGCTTACGGTCAACCAGCGGCGTTCTGCGGTCTCATACACGCCATATCCGGGTTCATCGCGAAAATCAGTGGGTAGTAGCCGATTGGCTAGTGGACCAAGAATAGGCGTCATCCATGACACCAAGGTGTCGGTCATAGAGACGTCTAAGTAGGCTCCCTGACCCGTGCGTATGCGGCGCACTAACCCCACCATTGTCGCCCATGCCGCAACCGTGCTTGAAGCCAAGTCTGCAAGAGGAAGCCCCGGGGTCGCCGACCCACGTTTTCCTTCAAAGGAAGCGGTTCGGGCGAACTCATGATCGAACATAGTTAGCACGCCGGAGAGTCCTTGATAAGACAAGTCGTGGCCAGGACGATACGTATACGGCCCCTCTTGACCGTAACCCGCAATAGATACGTAAAGAATCCCTGGGTTCACGGCCCGAATTTGCTCATATCCCACACCTAAGCGCTGAGCCACCCCGGGTCGGAACCCCTCCGAAATCACGTCGGTGCCGTGCGCCAAGCGACGAAATGTCTCGACACCGTCCGGGGTCTTCAAGTCGAGCGCCAACGACCGTTTTTGCCGATTGAGCGCTTCGAACAAACCAGGAAATTGCCGCGCCGGATATCCCGACCCGGGCCGTTCTACCAAAACAACATCTGCCCCCATGTCGGCTAACATCAGTCCAACGAAGGGGCCTGAAAGAGGACAGTTTACCTCAGAAAATGACGAATGGGCACACAATTCCTTCGTCGCCTCGCTAACCTAACAGCCATGGATGGGTCACGCAACTCTCGTTTGATCCTCTACGGGTTAAGACCGATGGATCGGACGGCCATCCCAGCCAACATGCCCGCGATAGTCTCTGGAGACAATGCCCCGGCTGGGCGATACCATTGAATGACGCTATTACACGAAGCAAACCATGATAGAACAACAATTTGGGGATCGAATACGAGACTATGAGCATTTTGAATCGTACCGACAAGACGCACAACCGAATTCGTATAAGCGCGCATCCGGTGATCGATCGGTTTCCGGTCTGCCTCATTCATTTCTGCCCGTTCACGAAGATAGACGCCTAGACTGTTACGATTTGCTATTACTGCCAAAACATGTCCACACAAAATATCGTAGAGCGTAGCTACAGCATCCTTGTGCAAGGCGACCGTAGCCTTGAAATTGGTTTCCATGGCCTCCATCGCGACCAAAACGATGGCATGAAGAATCTCATCTTTGGATTTAAAGTAGTGGTATATTGCACCTTTGGTCACGCTAAGATTGGCAGCAATTTCATCAAGCGTTGTGGAACGATATCCGTTTAATGCAAACAGGCGAGCTGCTTCGTCGCGTATCACCTCGCGACGGGTATCTCGCAAGGCAGGTGCAACGGGCCAAGCCCCTTTTTCTATGGCCACGCCAATCCATTCCCTTCAGTCTAACTACCTACTCTCGCGTATAATCAGAGTATACATACAATTAAATATAACTGTCAATAGTTCGTATTTTCTTGTTTGTCTGCGTCGCAGTTGCCATAATGCTATTCGGTCAGAACGATGCTAAGACAGGGTCCTGCCGCGAGTGAAATAAACTTCTACGGCACCGTGATCATTTCTGACATTTGCGGGTGCTTACGAGAACCCGTGCGTGAGAGATAACTGATGCTCTGTTGACGTTGACCAAAACGTTGAGATGGCGTCGCAGAACTCGGGGAACTTCGCGTAACAGGAGGAATGGTGGCTCTCCGCTGTAACGGATTTCCCGAAACGTTCGATGGGATTCAAATTGGGCGAGTAAGGTGGCAAAACGATTCCCCTTTGACGTCGATCGGCTCGCTAAGTCGAAAACTAAACGGCTAGAGTAAAAGTGATACCCCATCAGTGTTTCACCCACCTTGACGGGGGTCTTGGGATTTATCCAGGACGACTTGCCCTACCACTGATCACTGTCATTCTCCTAATGGATCGGGAAAAACACTGGCACAACCCACATCGTCGCCATCAGCATGACAAGGCTTAACGGCCAACCCACCCGCAAGAAATCGCCATAGGTATACCCACCTGGCCCCATCACTAACAAATCGACTTTATTCGCCAGGGGTGTGAGGGGGGCCGCCGACACTGCGATAATCACCGCCAAAACGAAGGGATCCACGGCCCACTGTAGATGATGCGCGACGCCAATGGCGACTGGCGCTAAGACAACCACGGTAGCGATGTTGGACAACACTTGGGTGAGGAGCGCAGCAATGATAAACAGCAAAGCCAACATTCCATATCCGCTATGGATCACGCGGGCGAATGCACTGAGCCACATCACCATCTTCTGCGTGACTCCGGTGTCGATTAAGGCCTGACCCAACGGAAGCATCCCGGCCACAAACACAAGAATACGCCACTCAATCGCCCGATAGGCCTCCGATAACGGAAGGATTTTGAGCGCGGTTAGGGCCAAAATGCCCAACGCAATGGCAAGGCGAAGGTCCAACACCCCAAAAGCGGCTAGCAGCAAACTGGCCAATAACACGACGGGGGCGGCCCACATCTGGTAAGGGCGCGCCAAGGGCGTGACCGTCGGGGCGTTTAACACAATGAGACCCTGTTCCTTCGCCAACGTGGCCACTTGGGCCACGTTCCCCTCCGCCAACAAAATATCTCCCACGCGAAGCGACACCCGGGCCACATGCTGATGCACAAATTGTCCTTGACGATACAGGCCTAAGACCCCAATACCCCAGCGATGGCGAACATCCAGATCCACCAATGATTTCCCCGCCCACCGTGATCGATGGCCAATCAACAATTCCACCACGGTGATCTCGCCCGAAGCCCGTAAGTTCGGGCCATTCTCGGTGTCTCCGAGTAGTTGCAAACCCACATGCGGATTCCCGCTATCTAAAATGCTCTGCAGGGGTCCCACCACCACCAGCGTATCATTAGCCGCAATGACGGTTTCGCTGCTGGCGGCTAATCGCACATTGTTCCGATAAATTTGGGCCACTGTCAATCCTGCGTCAGAAAACACCCCACTCTGGTTGAGGGAATGTCCGACGAGCAAAGAGTGAGGCAACACGCGCACTTCCGACACAAAGGCATGCAACGCCGCGCCATCCGATTCCAGAGGCGCAGAGCCTGGGCGAATCAGCCGTCGCCCGATGACGACCATAAATACCACGCCGATGACCAGCAGGATGATGGCAAGCGGTGTAATAGCAAAAATGCCTAGTGCCGAATCGCCTGCTTGCATTAGAGCCTGATTGGCCACAATATTGCCCGCACTGCCGACCATCGTCAATAAGCCGCCCAACGCTGCGGCGACAGCTAACGGCAGGAGCAAATTCCGGGCCGGCACAGGGCTTCGTTGATGTATCGCTTTAACGACGGGAATAAATAATCCAACGAGCCCGACATCACTAATGAATGCCGAAGGCAACCCCGCCATCACCATTAAGGTCGCGCCCAAGCGCGATTCGGACGTGCCCCCCCATTGGTGAATCCATCGCGCCATGCGAGTCGTCAACCCTGACCGCACCAACCCCTCCCCCATAGCCAGCATCCCGGCAATCACCAAGACAGGTTGCGAGGAAAATCCCCCAAATAATGTGGTATTCGATACCGCGTGCGTCAAGCCTAACGCCACGAGAATAAACAATCCGATCACATCAATCCGTATGCGATTGGACGCCAACAGGACCATGGCAAGGCCAAAGATCGCCAACACTACTCCCATCGAATAGCCTCCTTCTCCTGCTATGGGTGTCATGTCTTCCTGTACTGCTCCCACGAGGGGCGAAGGCCGTGGGCGCACCCATCGACCGCGACGCGTGGCTCTTCACCGTCGATGCGGAAACGCCCTCGGGGTCGATGGTGGTCGGGGCGCCGGCGGAAATCGCATCAGGGGGGCCGGCCCGTGATGCGGCGCTCGCAACCGGGCCCAGCCTCTTTTAATCCCTGACTGGGGCCACGGAACCATCGGAGAAGATCGCCGGGGGCGTCGGTGCCGTGGGGAGTACCTCACTCGGGGTGCCCCTTTGGTCCTGGCATGACCTCGTTGCGCTTGCCATGCCATTCCCAGCAACAAACAGAGCCACGCCCCGACAACCGCCAGAATCACGTAAAACCAGCCCGGTGTTGGGGACAGCGAATGGCGAGGAAATTCGTGGCCGAACATCGGCGAAAAGTAGGCAGCCATCAATCCCATAGCGAGGGTCTCCTCTGGGGGCAGGAGGCCACAATCGGTGCCGGAGGACGCATGACCACCACCGACATTGCCCACTGGGCAAGCACCGCGACCGCCACGTTGCCCCGACGCCAGCGGTTCCAGCGTCCCGCAGGTGCTCCTCTTAAAACAATGGTATCACAACAATATTCTTGAGTGGTGCGACACTTCACCGACGCAATGTCCGCACTGGTTTCCAGCAGAAACTGGATGTGCGGCGTCGTCATCTGTTCGTGCACACGTTGGGCCACCTCGTGCTCATAACTCATCGGCACCCGAGTACCGGGAAATCGTCCCAGCACGGTTTCTGTGACATAGTTCACCACTAACTGCGGTCGAGCGTCTTGGTGACGCCATGGGTTCACCACATGGGGAGCCCGGCCCGCCATACCAACGTCATCTACTGAAAGAAAAAGCCGATGCATTTGACTCCCTCCGTCCATCGTACGGTCTTCTCCTCTCTTCTCCTGGCCATGGACCCCATGAATAGCGTTAAGCATGGGGATGTAGAACGTGGTACAACGCCACATTGAGCAACACCACGTTGATGCGAGGGGGGCCAAACAAGCCCAGATCCGGCGGTTGCACCTGCGAGAGGACCAATTGGCGTAACCGAGCAGGACTTAACCCGGTATATTTGGCGACTCGCGGCACTTGAATGAGCGCGCTCTGCACCGTAATATCCGGATCGAGGCCCGATCCCGAACTCTCCACTAAACTGATCGGAATTTGACCGACTGTCAACCTCGGTGTCGTGTGGAGGTAGAGAGCAATGCGGCGTTGAATATCTTTGAGCAAAATCGCGTTGGTAGGCCCATAGTTACTAGGTGCGGACGAGAATGCATTATAGGGTTCCGGTTTCCCCGTGGACACCGATACCGTATCCGACGGACGTCCCCAAAAATATCGCAGACTATGGCCAAAATATTGACCCACATGGCGAGCGGCAATGGGACGCCCGTGTAATGTGACCACACTCCCATTCGCTTGGTAGGGAAAGAACAACTGCCCCAATCCGACCATGACAAACGTGAATCCTAACGCCAAGATAATCCAGAGCAGGGCCGTCACGATTACCGCCCGTTTCAGTATCAATAACATGGATGTTCCTCCTTCGTTACGCGAGTCCAAACAATCCGAGTACGCGATCAATGCCCCAGATCCCGATAAAGGGAATGATCACGCCCAGAAAGCCCCAGTTAAAGATGTTGCGGAGCAACAGCCGATCCGCCGACTGGGGACGGTAGCGTACGCCCTTGACAGCAAACGGAATCAATGCCGGAATAATCAAGGCATTAAAGATCAGGGCGGACAAAATTGCCCCATGGGGGGTCTTCAGGCCCATGATATTGAGTGCCGACAATCCGCGCAAAATGGGTACAGAGGCAAACATGGCGGGCACAATGGCAAAATATTTGGCGACATCATTGGCGATGGAAAACGTGGTCAAGGCACCGCGCGTAATCAACAGCTGTTTGCCGACTTCAATCACATCCAGCAGTTTGGTTGGATTCGATTCTAGATCCACCATATTTCCCGCTTCTTTCGCCGCCATGGTGCCGATGTTCATCGCTAATCCGACATCGGCCTGGGCCAAAGCTGGCGCGTCGTTAGTCCCATCGCCGGTCATCGCCACCAACTTGCCCTCGCCTTGTTCTTGTTGAATCAAGGCGAGTTTGCCTTCGGGATTGACTTCCGCGAGCACGTCGTCGACCCCCGCTTCTGCCGCAATAACTTGGGCCGTAATTCGATTATCGCCGGTCGCCATCACCGTGCGAATGCCCATAGCCCGAAACTCTGCAAAACGCTCTTTGAGTCCGGATTTCACGATATCCTTGAGGCGAATGATCCCCAAAGCCTGATGGTCGATGGCCACCGCCAACGGCGTGCTTCCATCGCGGGCGACGCCGTCTGCGGTTTCCCGAAGGGCAGGCGGCGGTTGGTCCACGAGGTGGACAATGGCGTCAACCGCCCCTTTGCGAATGCGCCGTCCATCGATCAGATCAATGCCACTCATCCGGGTGTGGGCCGAAAACGGCACCGCTTCGCCCACAGGCTCGCGGAGACTTTCCTCCTGCAGGATAGATTCCGCCAACTCAACCACCGATCGGCCTTCGGGCGTGGTATCAGCCAGCGAAGCCATCCAGGAAGCTTCTGCCAGCGTTTTCACGGTGACCCCCGGCACCGGCAAAAATTCCGTCGCCATGCGATTGCCAATGGTAATCGTCCCCGTCTTATCCAAAATCAACGTGTCGATGTCTCCCGAAGCCTCGACGGCGCGCCCACTTTTAGCCACGACATTGATTTTCGCAACCCGGTTCATCCCGGCGATACCAATCGCCGAGAGCAAAGCCCCAATCGTGGTTGGAATGAGGCACACCAAGAGCGCCACCAATGTGGTCGTATCCACGGTATGCGCTCCATAATAGCGGGCTATGGGCCCAAGCGTGACCACCACCAGCACAAAAATTAACGTAAGAACCCCAAGTAACGCTGATAAGGCAATTTCGTTGGGTGTTTTTTGCCGTGCTGCCCCTTCCACCAAGGCAATCATTCGGTCCAAAAACGTTTCGCCGGGATCCGTCGTAATTTCGACGACCAATTGATCCGACAATAGCACGGTACCACCGGTCACGCTGTCTCCCGGAGCTTTAATCACCGAAGCGGATTCGCCGGTAATTGCCGATTCATCCATGGCCGCTACCCCTTCAAGGACGACCCCGTCGCCCGCGACCGTATCGCCCGCTTCGATGCGAATCCGCATCCCATGCCGCAAGGTTTCCCCTTCCACCCAGTCCCAGGATCCGTCAGATTTGAGGAGCCGGGCGCGGGCGCTCGCCCTGCTGCGACGGAGAAACTCGGCTTGGGCACGACCGCGGGATTCGGCGTAGGCCTCGGCAAAAGTGGCAAACACCACCGTGATAAACAAGATCGCCGTCACTAGCCCGTCATATTCACGGGACGATGCATTGTGCGCCGTCAAGGTGAGCCATAACGTGACCACCGTGCCCACTTCCACCACAAACATCACCGGATTGTGCAGCATGATCTGCGGATTTAATTTGACAAACGTATCGTACAGGATTTCCCTCAGACGTGCTACGGTGTCCGATTTTGGTTGTTCCATGGCTGAGGTCGCCATATCTAAGTCCCTCCTAATCTCAACTTACGTAAACAAGTGGTGGGCCATCAAGAGATAATGTTCCGCTAGAGGTCCCAGCGCCATGATAGGGAAAAACGTGAGCGCGTTTAGAATCACAATAGAGCCCAAGAGAATACCCCAAAACAACGGGGTGTCCGTACGCATAGTCCCCGATGTTTGCGGCACTGCCTTTTTGCGCAACAGGGACTCCCCGACCAGCAACATCGCCATGATGGACGCGTAGCGCCCGAGAATCACTACAATGCCTAAAGCGATTTCGTAAAACGGCAGCGAGGCGCCGAGTCCTGCCATGGCGGACCCGTTATTCGCCGCCGCGGACGTAAATCCGTAGAGTATCTCGCTGAGACCATGAGGGCCCGGATTAAACACACCCGCGATCCCCGCCGGCGTCGCCACCGCCAGAGCCGACCCCACCAAAATCAACAGCGGGTGCAGCAAAAAAGCAACGGCCGTCAGAGAGACTTCTTTGGCCTCAATTTTTTTGCCCAAAAATTCCGGGGTACGCCCGACCATGAGCCCCATCAAGAAAATCGTTAAAATCACAAACATCAGCATGTTCAAGAGGCCCACCCCTTTGCCGCCGAACACCATATTGAGAAACATGCCTAAGAAAAAGGCCATGCTCGGAATCGGCAAGAAACTGTCATGGGCACTCGCCACTGAACCGGTGGTAAACGCCATGGTGCTGGTCTCAAAGATGGAGGTTCCTCCCATCCCGAAACGCACCTCTTTGCCCACCATGTTTGCGTGTCCGGAGAGTCCTAAGGCGTTAATAATGGGATTGCCCGCAGCTTCCGGAAAGTAAATCATGGCCAACATCACAAAAAAAAGGGTGCCAGCGACGGCGATCAACGTCCATGCCAATCGCTTCTTTCCAGTAAAGAGCCCAAACATATAGAAAAACGCCACCGGCACCAGTCCCATCGCGATACTTTGCAGGATGTTGGTCAGGGCCGACGGATTTTCCAACGGATTGGCGCTGTTGGCATTGGTAAATCCGCCCCCGTTTTGCCCCAAATGCTCAATGGCCTCCCAGCCGGCAATGGGCCCCCGCGGCACCACTTGGGTCTGTCCCGCCAGTGTGTGCACGTGCAAATACGGTGCTAGAGTATCAGGCACGCCCAACGCGACAAATCCCAAGCCAAAAATGACTGCCAACGGCAACAAGACGCGGGTTAACACCAGGGTCAAATCGACGAAAAAGTTTCCGAGCTTGCGCCCAGAGAGCCCTCGAACAAAGGCCAACCCGGCCGCTGCGCCGCTCGCCGGGGTCACGAATTGCAAAAATTGCAAGACAGCAAACTGGGAGAAATACGACATCGTGTTTTCCCCGCTGTAGGCTTGCCAATTGGTGTTCGTCACAAAACTGGCCGCAGTGTTAAAGGACAACCTCGCATTCAGGTTGCCAAAGTGCTCCGGATTGAACGGCAAGATCCCCTGGATCCGCAACAGGGTATAGGCCATGATTCCCCACACCATGTTGGTGAGCACAAACGCCACACCATATTCCACCGCACTCATATTGCTCTCGCGGGTGACATGCAAAACGCGAAAGATCACATTTTCCAACGGCTTCATCGGGCGGTCCAACAGCGTCGGTTGAAACGTGAAGACGCGATACAGATAGATGCCCACCGGCTTGCACAAGAGGAGCAAGCCACCGATCACAACCACCCATGTGGCCACGGTACTGACGCTCACGGTGCGAATCCTCCTTTACGGTTAAAATTTTTCCGGATGCACAATCACATAGAGCAGATAACCCATCAGGGCTATCGACAATCCCAATAACACCCAATTTCCCATGGTTAGCGTAATCTCCCCGTTTTAAAGTTTTTGCAAGACAAGCAATAACCCAACGGTTCCCATAAACAGGGCCACCATAAGAAGTCCCAGCTCGACTGTCAGCATGTACTCCGCTCTCCTTGTTAACACACCGGGTGACGTGAATTTATTGCCAGGTATGTTTTTGTCCCGTCACGAGGTTAATGGCGATTGAGAAAATTGACTATCCACGCGAGGAGTGCAAACACCGCCAGTGTCAGACCAACCAGTCCCATGCGCGACATACAAGCGCTCCCCCCTCCCCGAGTGGCTTCGGCATAAGTATAGGGGGCGTCAACGATCCAAATAAAGTAAAAAGTTCGTAAATAAGCCGTCAAAAAAGTATAAAAACCCCTGATGTTCATAGAAAAGAACCGAGGATTCTAAAGAAACCGCGCAAGCAGAACCTTGCTGAAACTGCCTTGGCTTTAGCCATGGTGATGTCAGACTCAACGCCCCATGGGCCCGATGGTCCGGAAACCCCCTATACCCGCCGATAGCGTTCATATCGCAATTAGGACTAGCGATTTGGCAGAACTGCGTGATAACCTATAAATATGTTAAGGACCTCCCTCAATCGTCTCTGACCCAACGAAGAGCAATCCGCCTTCCTGAACCCCAGTTCGGGAGGGTGCGGTATATCTTGGCTGAGAAACCATGGTTCCGGCAGGTCGAGCCGTTTACAGCGCTCCACAGGTAAAGTTATCTCAGGTCAAACGTGAAGAGCCGTTCCATGTAAGATTGTTTTTTCACGCAGAAATGTCTACGATGGAGCGCACAAAACCTATAATCCCCTCACAAAGATTGACATTGTGAGGTTTGATACTTCTAAATCAAAGGATACCTAAACGATAATTATCTGACGCGGGTTGTGGCTCAAAGACCACGTCGCAGAAGAGAATTTTAGCACTCATGGAAGCCAAAACCGGGCAATACTTTCGAGGAACTCCGAAGATTTTTTTCTGGAGGAGAGCACCCAAATCCAGTCGATAGGGATCTTTGGGTGCTCGACAACGGTCCCTTAACCGATTAACCTCTGATCTTCACGACATGACAAAAATAGCGCCGATTACGGCAGACAACGGAACTCAGTCCAGGGGTCAACGGTATTACAAAGCGGAAGCGTTTCCCGTAAATGTTTTTTATATAGCATGTGCCCATCGCTTTAGCTAAGTGCACGATGTCCATATATTTTACGTTTTCCTCAATTGCGGTAGATGCCCACCAGGATCTCCGACTTTTCCGAAAACGGCCCTTACCCATCACGCTGCCATGAATCCCACAAATGGCAACGGCGTCCGAAAACCTCTTCGACTGATTGGAGTGCCTTTATCATCAGGAGACATGTTAATTCATGCCGAATATCTTCGCAAAACTATACCCTTTCCCGGTACCGCTACCAGATCCCGTTCTGAAGTGGAGTCCCCTTAGAAACGGTTACGATAACGGAGTACGTTCAAATAGTGGTGATTATCCAATACCGCACTAGTTCCTCGTACGACGGTAAGCAAAGGAGCCTCCGTTTGATGTACAGGCATTCCCGTTTCCCAACTCACCAGTCGATCCAAATTACGCAACATGGAACCGCCACCTGTTATCACAATTCCACGCTCCATAATGTCGGCTACCAATTCCGGTGGAGATTTTTCCAATGTCATCTTAATCGTGTCCACTATGGTGTGCACGCTCTCCCACAAGACGCGATGAATTTCCATCGAACGCACTTTCAATGTCTTAGGCAATCCCGTGATTGCGTCACGCCCCCGCACATCCACTGTCTCCTCATGCTCGGGAGGATGAGCAGACCCAATCGCCATTTTGATCTCCTCCGCAGTCCATTCTCCAATCATCATACGGTAAGTTCTTTTAATATGATTAGCAATGGCTTCGTTCATCTCATCCCCGGCGACCCGAATGGATTGCGACGCGACAATCCCATCTAACGAAATAACAGCGGCTTCGCAGGTTCCTCCTCCGACGTCAACAATCATGCTCCCCATCGGTTTGTTGACTGGCAACCCAGCTCCTATAGCCGCCGCCATCGTGTTTTCCACAACCAGGTATTCGCGTGCTCTCAATTGTTTGGCTGCATTCTTGACGGCTTGGGCTTCCACCTCCGTGGCCCCAGACGGGACGCCGATAACCACGATAGAGCGAGTCAATAAATGGTTATTTCTAACTTTCCTAACAAAATACTTTAACATCTGTTGCGCGGTGTCAAAATCGGTAATAGCCCCGTTCCTCACAGGGCGCACCGCACGAATGTTGTCAGCAGTTCGTCCCATCATTTTTTTCGCTTCCAGGCCGGCACTAATGATTTTTCCCGTCCCCTGATCAATAGCAACCACTGATGGTTCTTGCAGCACTATCCCTTTCCCTTTAACAAAAACCACCGTGTTAGCTGTGCCCAAATCAATCCCTATATCCTGAGATAACCGCGTGGCCTTGTTAATCATGATGCAGGAATACCTCCTACTAGCGGAATCTTTGGAGTGTTACGCGAGTAACCTAAGAATGTTCCCCGCGGCAGATCTGCAGTATCCGCCCACATATCGGTTTTCGCTAAACAGTCCATTTCGATATGCATAGTAAAATTCATATCGTTATTCAAGAAAAGTGGAACCAAAAACATCGCATAGACCTCAAACACGACTAATGTGGTAAGTTGTTCTCCCCACAAAGAATTGAAATGGTAAGACACGCAAGGAGTTGTGCTACTGTATGCGTCAGGGCTTTGGGCCACAGTTTTTGAATTTGTATCCATAACAAGTCCGGCATTCGAGGCAGAGGGGTCAATGGACCTTTGATCGTTATGCCGACGATCTGCCTGTTCATGCATATTCCTGACCACCCTGACAATTTTGGCTGAGACTTCTGGAGTCATTGGGGTCATTCTGAGAGGATCCGAGTTCAGCAATCTCTGAACTGCTAGCTGGCGATAAACTGGCGACCTCTTACACGGAACTCTCCTCAGGCATCCGTTTTTTGTGCTTTTGTGAGCGTTACGCTGACAGCCCTTTCGACCCGCTTTGCGACGACCACCGTAAGGTTGGAATCCGTGCTGTTTTGAAAACACTCGGTCTACGGGCATCAATTGCCCACTCCATCGCGAGAAACAAGTTGGTCGCGATTCAATACGATTAGCACCTTATTATGCTACCGTACCGCGTCAACGGTGTAGTTTGAAAAGATCATGGACAGGGAACTTACTGTCCCTGTCCATGTCGGAGGGATTATTGGCTCACACTAAAAGTTGCTGGAGTAGACCACGAGGCGCGATTGTCTCCCCGCACTTGTGATTGCACCCAGTATTGTTTACCGGCTTGGCTGGTGATTTCTAAAGAAGTATCTGAGACCACTGGGATATTGGTAACGCTATTAAATAAGGCGTATTGATTGAGGTCCAATGAAGCCGATGTCGGGTATTGTCCTTCAACTCGAATCAGGAAGCGGCCATTCTTGGAACTGTTTACTGGTGGAATAAAGGGGAATGCCATCTGGCCGTTCAACACAATCGGTGCCATCATTTGCGGTTCCGTACCGGCGGCCGGTCTTCCCACCGACCCTAACGTCACCGTTCCAAGGACTTTTCCTCCGGTCGACACTGTGGCAACGACAGGGCCCGGTTTCGCGTTCCCGGTCGTATTAAGCACAAGGCCTGTAATAACCGCCTCCGAAGGAACGGTGCTTCGGACCACAATTGGTAAGGTCACTTGGTTCGTAGCCACGGTTGATGGAGCAAATTGTACTCCTTGATCGCTTGGATTGCTAATCCGCGTACTGCCTACAGGACTAGAGTGTTGCGCAAAGGTCACGCCTCCTCCAGTGGGCAACGTCAGCGTGAGATTCTGGTCTAGCACTCCGGCACTGTTTTCTTGAATGGTGACCGTTGCCCCGACTTGATGGGTTTCGCCTTGGACAAAATACGGATTTGTCGAGGTTTTTAGTGTCGCCACGGACGACACTGACGTTGCTGCGGGTCCTGTCTGGGAAATAATCGGGGTGTCCTTCAAGTGTGTATCATAGCCAGGCAACGTACGCACATGGATGGCGGGTGCTGCGAATCGGTGCGTCGGAGGGCCAAAAAACGCCGACATCGAATGGACCGCAGGGTCGGCGGCGTGACCTAAGTAGCCAAGATGCCAGCCCGCTTCGATCGTTTTTAAGATGGAATACTCATTATAGGGGGTTGACGAGACCACATGATGTGGCGTATTAGTGATTACCAACGCTAATGTATGGCCACCACCATCTACACCACCTGGAAACAAGAAATGCGAGTTGCCCGAAAGATTAGTTCCCGCTGCAACCACCGGACTGCCCGACACTCCGGTGTGGGATAACCAAAATCCATCCGCAGGCATACTGGCATCATAGCTGGTTTCATCAAACGCAATAAATATCGCACTTGGTCCCGAATGCCAAGCTTTTGAGTGCATAATCTTTGGGATCCACGTCGATAAAAATTGATTGCCGCCGTTTTCCAGTTGGCTATCGGCAGGTGTGGCCCCGCCAGGTCCTGCCCCTTGAAAGGTAAATTGTCCCGGAGCACGGTACCCCCCTTCCATATTGCCAATACTGTTCGGTGCAATCCAGACAAAATTAGGGACCTGATTGGTCGCTAAGTCCGAAGTCAGTTGTCGCAAGGGATGCAAATGCGCTACCCTTTGGGGGTTAGTTGCAATATCGGCAAATCGAAGAAACGTGCTATGGCCGTGCTGATAATTGTAGATTGGATTTTGGACCGTAGAGACTCGTGAATGTTGATAAAATGCCCCCCACGACAAGTGATGGCTAGATAATTGGTCCACCAAATTGGTCTGGGTCAACCCGGTGGTTTGGCTATTGGGCAACTCGGTTCCTGCAGTAGTTCCACTTAACAAAGCTACCCGATCCGCCACGCTAGGATTGGACACCCCATAATATTGAGTGGCAATGCCATATGTTTCAGCTAGTTGATGGAGGTAGGGCACGTCATGCTCATACATAAGGTCGTTGTAGCTATGATTTTCCATCACGATCATAAAAATATGTTTGAAATGCGGTACGATAGCAGTCGTGGGATGTGGATTGGCGGCTTGGGCCGGTATGGTTGGGAGAAGAAGTAGCCCTGCGGCTGTAGCCGTGGCAGTGGCAGCCCGCATTTTAGTCCATGTTGAGGGTAGCACCATCGTGTTAGTCTCCTTTCGCTCAAAAACGAATAATCATGAGATTACCCGGATTCTCATAATCACTCCATCCTTTTTCCGACGCACTACAGAATAGCATGGGTATTCGGATTGTTCAACCCATTAACGGGGAATGCGCATCCTAAATCATCCATCAAAGATACCTCGACGATTCGATATTTTAACCGTGCCTGCACAATTCCCTCGAAAATCATAGCTATCATAGGACATCTTATAGGACCGCCTTATGCCCTGCCTTCACACCGGCTCAACGCATGGAGGCCCGAAGAAATGTATGCTATTACGACGGATGCTAAATCGCATCGACTTCCTGAGTAGACCGACCGACCCATTGGCGACAAGGCCGTAATGCGAGGAAAATCTATCGAAAAAGGGCAAGCGCATGGTCGACATTTCGTTTGCTATTTGCCGCGCCATCAACCCGAGAAATACAGGCCGACTGTCTATGGCACATCTCATGTTAAAATTCTACTAACGGTCTGGGCCTGGAGCGAAAATCAGAACCAAGGTTAGGATGTGGATCCCGGCGCCCACTCTAAGAAAGTCGTCTGGCTATCCACAAGATCAATCCAACCAAAGCAACCAATATCAACTCGACTACCGGATTGCGTATCAAGGTTTGAAAAACGGTTCGAGCAGCACGAATATGCAATGTTGCGGCCAATGTGGTACAGATCATCGACGACCATCCTTTGACTGCTTAGCAAAACGCATACCTCCGAATTGTTTGCTGTGCTACAACGATGCCGGGTCCCAGGATTTGGTTTTCCTGTACGGATCGTTGTTATGGCATACCAATAGAGACACGGTTCCGCTTCTTCACACAGCATGCCTCAGATACTACATTATGGCAAGCGGGTTTACCGACATATTATGACAATTAACTCGTGGCGCCTGCCCACAAACAGCGCTGCGTCGCGGTATTTAAGACAACGCATAAGGTGGTTGAACAAATCGCGAGAGGTTGCTTATGCGCCGACGGTCCATAGGCAAATTTTGGGGGGGCCGAGTGGTGCTGGGGAAGATTTTTCAGCATGGATCCTCTGCGGAGAGGTCGCCACAGGTTCCCCCTAGTTCCCATCCGCTTAACAATCCCATTGCGCCCACCCCTTGTTTGAGTTACCGTGATTTGTCCGTCGCTTATACTCCCATTGGAGTTCACAGACCAACGCCAAACCCGAGATTGGCCTGAAAAATTCGTTTCCGAAATTAGCCAGTAACGTGAAGATGACGCCATGTGGTTTTGATGCTGGGGCGCCGAATCGAAAACCTATTTTCTCTCTCTCGCGAGATCCGTGGGCGCCAACGCTCGATTGCCATACCGTTGCAATTTTCAAATAACAGCGCTATCCGCTGACATTTCAAACACAAATATCGCTACGGCGAGAATTGAGACCACTTGATCTTAGCAGGCCTTTTGCAGTCCATAGGTTTTACCCTCCGGGAGTACCAGCCGAGTCCTCCGCTGTGGGGGAACATAGCATAGTGTTTCCCTTGTGGTAGGGGGATCCCTGAAATGATATTTCTCATCACAATCTTATCGTTAGATATTACAGTAATCGCTAAGATCGACCAGGTTCCAAGGATGGGAGGAACGACGATGCCAACGACGCAAACTACTACAAATAAAGTACGACGCCCCTGGGGAAAGCGGCACGGCCTGGTGCTGGGGTTCAGTATAATCGCTCTAGGATTGGGGATTTTTTACACGGCGAATTGGCAAGCCTTGCAACAACTGCCATACCGAGCTCATGAAATCGACGTTCGGCACCATGCGCCGTGGACCCCGCTTTATCAGGTATCCCCCGACTTTATTCGTGCACTCATCGCCACAGAAGATCGCAGTTTTTACCGCAATTGGGGTATTTCTTTCCAAGGGATAGCTAGAGCGGCTTGGGTCGATCTACACACGGGTCAATTTACCCAAGGCGGCAGCACTATCACCCAACAATTGATTCGAGATCTCCTCTTATCGACCGCGAAAACCATCTCGCGTAAACTTAGCGGCATCTTACTGTCGGTGATGGCAACGGTACTGTATACCAAGACTCAATTGCTCACCATGTATGTGAATGAGGTGTATTTGGGCGACAATGCCTATGGGATTGGGCAGGCATCGATCCAATATTTTGGCGTACCCCCGCGCCAACTGACACTTCCCGAAGCATCCCTCTTAGCAGGGCTTCCTCAGGCCCCCTCTCTTTACGATCCTTTGGTGCATTATCATTTAGCTAAAGATCGGCAAAGAGAAGTGCTCGAAAGCATGGTTCAAGACCACCAGATTTCCCAACATCGGGCGAATCAAATTTTTAATACGCCATTACAGTTCACAAAATCTGTACAGAGATCCCCGAACCCAAAAACTGCTACGAAACCTAAATAAAACGGGGGCAAGTTCTCGCGGCAGGGCAATGTGAGCAATACACTGATCACAGTCGCAGTGGATTGAACCGTGCCACAATAGTACTATGAGACCATCGCAGTTCGGGGAATCCTGACAGACACGGTGCTTCGCCTTCTCCGCTTGCCGCTTATTCTTGCTACCAAATCGCCATAGTGGGTATAGCCACCCTAGGGGAAAAACAACCATACTGTGTGATGGCCCGCAAGTGGGTACAGCCGCAGTTCTCGCAGAGCCAGATTCCTAAGTTTACTGAAGTCCCCTTTGCTTCGCCGTAAAATGCCTGCAGGTTGAGTCCACGCCTTAATGCTGCGGGTCACTGGGTCTGACAACCCGCGCAATAATGTTCTGCTTCGTCCTGTCACTTTAAATTCGAGTCCGAAGTCTAGCCGAATCGAATATCGTCGTGTATAGTACCATCAAGTATTCCTTCGTAGGCAACAGCATCCTGGCATCTGCATATGGGAGGGGCGGTCAAATGGTTAATCGACGGCGTAGTGAGACAGCGGGGTCGCGAAAAACTTCGAAGCGTCATCGTTGGCTGGCGTGGACAGCGGGTGCGGCAATCGTTATCGTGATGGGAGTTTTCGGACTCTATCGCTACTACCTCAACCCCCAAAATTTCCTACTCACCCCGAAGATTCTTCACCACAATGAGACCAGCGGCAACCCGGCCTTTTCTCACCGGATCACCTTTTTGTTGATGGGAAGTTCACTCGCCACGGTCAATCACCAGGTCATTACTAACCGCAAGGTGCGGGATCGCTCGGACACCATCATTCTCGTGTCGCTCAATCCTCATACCCATACCATTGGTGTCCTGTCCATTCCCCGAGATACCCGAGTACAGTTGCCCGGTATCGGACTAACCAAGATCGCAGAGGCAACCTATTTCGGAGGAGTTCACGAGATGGTGCAGGTGGTTCAAAACACCTTTCATGTTCCGATAGACTATTACGCGTATCTTAGCATGTTCCAATTCGAGAAAATTATCAATGATATGGGGGGGCTTACCGTCAATGTGCCCCAAAATGAAGTGTATGAGGCCAATGGAGACCCATTGGGCATTAATCTTCACAAGGGAATTCAGCATCTAAATGGGCAACAAGTTTTAGAATTTGCGCGGTTTCGGGCCACCAGTTTAGGGGACATTGGGCGTATTCAGCAACAGCAACAACTATTACGGGATATGGCTCGGCAACTACTAACACCCCAAAACATCCCCCGCTGGCCCCTAATTGCTGGGGATGTCATCCACGCACTCAGTTATACAAACCTGGGAGTCAACCAACTCATTTCATTGGGGCTCTTCGCGCGCCACATTCCATTGCACACCGTCCGCTTTGCGACCATTCCAGGGCACGGTTCGACTCATATGGATCCCTACATGCATCAACTCCTCAGTTATTGGACGTATAGCCCCCATCTGTCCAGTATTTTAATTCAGGATACTCTGTTGGCCGAACCCTTGACTTCGGCCCAAAAAAAGAGTGTTTCGTTTTTCATTGCTAGCGGCACTTCGACGCTTAACCCCGCTAAAGCTTTAGACCATTGGCTCACCACCCAAGGATACACCGTGACCGGTATCGGATGGGCCAATCACCACAATCACCATCGCACAGTGATTTTAAACACAACCGGAGACCAGTGGCTAGGTTCGCGAATTGCTACAATGGTTGGTCCATCCGTCATGTCTTTTACTGCATATCATACTACCCCATGGGACATTAAAATTACTGTTGGCAGCGACTATCACCCCCCGACCACCGCGGCGCCGCATTCGTAAACGAGTAAGCCGTACGTGTCCTGTCGGCGGGTGCACCTAAAAATTATGATCACGCCGTAACCCGCCGGGAACGCCGCACCATTTTAGGCCAGCGATCCTCCCGATAGAAGGCCTGCCAAACCCCTGGCCGATGAAGCGTGCGAGGGTCGCCAACGCTTGAGAATTAGGCGGCGGGAGAACTGAAAAAATGCATTATAAGCTCGTCAAAGGCAACCTCTAGAACCTGTTGTCAGATGGTAATAGACATGGGCTTTTATCCACATCCGCAGTACCATCCGTCTGGGTGGTACCAGAGTTCCGTGCTTGGTTGGTAGCAACGCGAGCAAACGACAACGGCCCAGGATCGAGCCCAAGGATAATAGTCGAACGTGATTGGCAACATTACCGTACGTTGCTGAGCTTCGGCATATACTCTGATGACGGGCATCCAATATAACCGAACTTGGTCCAAGCGCACCTCCGCGTTCACCTCATAAGCCCGAGCGATGTCGTCTTGCCGCCGAGCCCAATCGGCTTCGGTTGCCGATATCTTCTCCATGAATCGCGCGGCGCGTTCAGCGTCAGTAGCACTATGCAGTTGCTGCTGGAGAATTTTCACGGTCTTAGCATAATACTGTCGGCTCTGCTCCAGTTCTTCTTGCTGATGGGCGGCGTAGTCCGTCTTGATCTCCCCTATGCGTTCGACTACGATGCTTCGCACCACGTCCACGGCCCGATTATATGCCTGAGCTAAGGAATAAAGGGACACGACCGGTCTCGGTTGAGTCGCATCGAGAGAACCTCCTCCCGAAACATCGTGCAGAGACGCGCCTAAGGCGTCGCGATAGCGCGTAATATCAGCCAATGAACTCAAATCCAATACCACAGGAACCAATTCCTCAATAAGATCTGCCATTTGATAAGTAACGTGAAATGTAAACTGAAGAGCGGCACTGGTTTGTTCCCGGGTATTGATGACTCGTGTTGGTCGACATTTGGCCAAGTGAACGAGTTTTTGAACTTTTTCTATGAGCATTCCTGGCAGTTTACCGTGGGTCCATGGCAACGCCACGGTGTCGATACGGCCCAAGGCATGGGTCGCCTTTTGTAGCTCTTCAAAGGTCGCCGATCCAAACGTGATTAACTCACAATCGTCGCGTTCTTGGGCAAGCTCAGCATCAAAAGTCACTCGCTTTAATCCGTCTTGTGGGTCTAGCACATCATAAACGCCCCAATCGACAGGTTCGACGACAGAACCGGTTTCCTCCCATACCGCCAGACAAAATTCTTCTATCACTGTCGCCATGGATTCGGGGTTCGACGTAATCCCTTTCTCACTCATCAGGAATCAACTCCATGAACAATGCGTCATCCACCCTCTTAATTTGTTGATACTTCGCTTTGGCAGCCAATAAGGACTGGCCTAACGTCTCCATTCCCTCCAGCAAGTGCGCCTCGTCAGCAGATTGTCGCCAAATATCCCACACCATGTCTTCAAAGTCTCGTTGTTCCTCCATGGTTCCCAAAATCATATCGAGTTCCCCGATAACGAGTTGAAACAAATTAATTTTCTCATCTAAAATGTGGACAATCTGCTCTTCAATGGTGCCGCGCGCAACCAAATTGGCAACATAAACATCATGCGTTTGCCCAATACGATGAATACGGCCTATGCGTTGCTCGATCCGCATCGGATTCCATGGCACGTCGAAATTTATCAAGCGGTGGCAGAATTGCAAATTTCGGCCCTCACCGCCGGATTCGGTACTGACGAGTACCGGGGTACCGTCGCGAAAGTGAGCGATGGCGCGTTCTTTCTCTCCCCGGCTCATCCCACCATGAAATTCGGCAACCTCAATTCCTAAGTCCTTGATGTATTGTGACACGGCCTTTTGGGTTTCAAGAAAACCGGTAAAGATAACTGTTTGCATGGTGCCGGCGTCTTGGAGCAGCCTGCCCAATTTGTTCATCTTAGAGGATGGCATGGGGTCACGGGCCCATTCGAGCAAGGTATCCAAAACGTCAGATTCCTCCAGGAAGTGCCGGTTGGGGTCATCACGCATTCGTTGCAATGTAGTACGGGTTGCATAGCGGCTACTGCCGGCCTGACGAAGGAGATTTCTCAATACGAATTGCTGCGAGGAAACCGAAGGCTCGGTACCGTTTACCCGTCGCTTGATAAACAGGGAAAGAGTGCGGTAAAAGATATCATCTCCCGGATCAGGTTCCACACGCAGAGTCTCTGCCGTTCTTGACGCCTCAATGATTCCCGTAGTACTACGTCGGTTCCGGATCATCACACTTTGAATCAGTCGTTTGAGTTCCTCAACGTTTTTAGGTTTTAGAGGATTATTCTTCTCGACATACTTCTGCCGATACTCACTCGCTGTCTGAAGCTGACCGGGCTTCAATAAAGTAATGAGATTGAAAAGTTCCTCCATGCTGTTTTCAATGGGCGTTGCGGTGAGCAATAAGATATACTTCTTGGTTAACTGACTGACGAATTTCCACGCCAGCGTCCCTCGATTTTTCAGGTGGTGGGCCTCGTCTACAATCACCAGATCATACGCATGATGCAGAATAGCGGACCGATGAGGCTCCCTCTTGGCCGTGTCCAGTGATGCAACAATAAAGGGAAGGCGAGCCCAAGCGTCCTCGGTACTTTTGAATAGACGGCTGTCGTGCGTCACAAAAGAGAGATCAAATTTCCGAATTAATTCCTCCTGCCATTGCGTTACCAAGGAAGATGGCGTCAATACCAATGCTGAACGCACTAATCCACGCAAAATATATTCGTTGAGCACCAAGCCAGCTTCCACTGTTTTCCCAAGTCCCACCTCATCCGCCAAGAGAGCACGGCCGCGAAGCGCACGCAAGGTGCGTTCCACCGTCCGTACTTGGTGGGGAAATGGCGTCAAGTGTCTCAACGTATGCAGGGACAATAACGTGTCAAACCCACGATGCAAATCTAGCTCCCGTCCTCTCTCGTGCAATCGAACACGGATCTCCGTTTCGCGGGGCAAAAAAGCCAACTGCCGCATGAGATCTTCTGCTTCATCATGGCGAAACACAATGCTGCTACCGTTGCCGTTGCCGGAGAATGCTGTCTGTTCAGGAGCGGAATCCTGCCACAGTTGTTGAGCCGGGCGGATCTTAAAAGAAACCACACCCCCACTTGCCTCGTCAGGGGATTCCCCAATATTTTCCGGCTCCACGGCTAGGAAAGTACCATATTGACCCAACAGAGGTGCCAGTTTTTTCCCTAAACTGGGTGCCGTGAGAATATTTTCCTCTCTGTCCCATCTACAAATCACCACAGTAAACCCTTCGTTCATTGCGTTAGAGGTCTCTCGACGGGTTCCTGATTTGGGAGGCCGAGCAATGCGCCACTGGATCCGTGCGTTGCCAGGAACCACGTTAAGTAATAGCTTGAGTGTTTCATCGGGTTCCACTACATCAATATCTAGAAGTTCGCGATCTACGCGAACAACATAGCGTGGCCTAGTATCCGAGCCAACAAGGTTCATGGTTTCCTCCTGCGGTGGGTAGAATCCCCCTTATTATAACGAACCATCGGTTCGAAGCCATCAACCCAATCCACAAGCATCAGATTCCGTTTTTTTATGTCTGGATCTAACTTCCGAAGATACTTTGCGACCATGACACAGGACGAGCGGGTGGTGCAGCTGTAAGCAACACCATGTGGGGTTGCGCGGGGCGGCCTGAATTTTGCCCACGGCAAGTCTGTGGGGTTCTAAAAATCTAGACATTCACACTCTCATCGGCTCTCGCCCCTACTGGCGCACGAGTTACACCGTCCGATGCCTTATGTTCCGGCGGGTTTTCCCTGTCGGACGACCCGTTGTAACGTTGCTCAAAGCAATCACAACCTTAACCAAACGATCACGGATCTTAATGGATTGATCACATAATTCTTAGAGGGTCTTCACGAGAATGCTGAATACTGAGTAGAGAGTAAGATTCACCGATCAATAGGAGGTCAGCACATGGCGTCACTAGATTTGCAACATATTGTGAAAGAGTTTGGCAGGCACCGCATCATTAAAAACTTATCCTTGTCGATTAATGATGGCGAGTTTGTTGTGGTGGTCGGTCCTTCGGGCTGTGGCAAATCTACCTTGCTTCGCTTGATTGCCGGGCTGGAAAAACCCGATCGGGGTCACATTTTTTTCGATGGCGCTCGCGCGGAACACCTTTCGCCATATGAGAGAAATGTCGGAATGGTCTTCCAAAATTATGCGTTGTATCCTCACCTCTCCGTGTTCGAAAACCTGGCTTTTGGTCTCAAAGCGCATCGCTCTTCCTCTGCGGACACGAAACGCCGCGTTACCAACGTCTCGGAACTGTTAGAATTGGATCCCCTACTCAATAAAAAGCCAAAGGAATTATCGGGAGGGCAAAAGCAACGAGTAGCCCTCGGCCGGGCACTCGTGCGTCAGCCGCATCTGTTTCTAATGGATGAGCCGCTGTCTAATCTGGACGCCAATCTCCGCGACAAGATGCGCACTGAACTGAGATCCCTGCACGAAAAGGTCGGAATCACCACAATTTATGTGACTCACGATCAAGTCGAAGCGATGACCATGGCGGATCGCATCGTAGTGCTCAAAGACGGTGCAATTGAGCAAATTGGAACCCCTGAAAACATATATACCCATCCAGCGACGACTTTTGTCGCGCGTTTCATGGGTTCTCCTGCCATGAACCTAATCAAAGTCGTGCCGCAGCGCCGTGGCGATCATTGGCACGTTACACCGCTGAATCAATCCGAACAATCAGGAATTTTCTTTCCAGGCTTACCTCTGATGGGAAGTGAGTTACCGTCTGTGCTGTGGCTTGGCATGCGTCCTGAGGCGATACGATTGGAACCGCCCGACACCGACGATGACGTGATTACACTCTCGATCCATGTGGACCATGTGGAGCTTTTGGGTGCCCATTATCACATTCACGCCCACTGGATGGAGGAACCGCTGAGTATCATCGCCGATCACTTCAGTCGCACTGTGCGCGACCAATTGACGGTCTATGTGCAGGCCAACGCTCTTCATGCGTTTCACGGGGATACTGGCGAGTCATTGATGAAATATGCTGAGTCAGAAGCCATCGGCGAGCAGACGAACGATGAGGAGGTCTATGCGGCCTCGATGGCATAGATCGTTCCCTCAGGTAGTCCTAATGGCAACGTTCCAATAC
Organism: Bacillota bacterium; assembly: GCA_021797515.1. Lineage (GTDB taxonomy): Bacteria > Bacillota > Sulfobacillia > Sulfobacillales > Sulfobacillaceae > Sulfobacillus_C. The sequence goes on from JAJZZP010000105.1 coordinate 57,925, forward strand.
CAAATAGTATCTCATGGGGGCAACGCGAATGGGTGAACCGTTAAGATCCGGGATGGTTGACAGTCCTAGATCTCTGACCGAGAAGTTACCGTCCTGGGCGCGGTGGAGCCGTTGGCGCGAGGTGTTGGTGGGCTATGGCTTAATTTTGCCCAGCCTCTGGGTATTTCTGGTGTTTTATTATGGCCCGGCACTCTTCTTGCTGTACATCGCCTTTTTCCACTGGAATATTTTCGCCAGCCAAAGCACCTTTGTGGGCTTTCACAACTTTGTGGAACTGGTGCACCAACCAGTGTTTTGGCAATCACTGTTGAACACCGCCTATTATGTTGTTTTAGTAGTCCCTGTCACCACACTATTAGCGCTGGCATTGGCCTTACTGTTAAGAGAAGCCACACGAATCCGGGGAGGAGGCATCTCGCGAGCGTTGGTGTTTCTTCCTCACGTGACCCCGGTCGTGGCAACGTCCATTATTTGGGTGTGGATTTTTGATCCGAATTTCGGTTTGGCCAATACAGTGTTGAGGTTTCTTCACCTGCCGCAACTGCAGTGGCTGGCCAGTGTGCACTGGGCCTTGCCCTCCGTGATGATTTATACCGTATGGCACTCGGCCGGGCTTTACACCATCCTCTTCTTGGCTGGCTTGGCCACTATTCCCCGTCAGGTGCTGGAAGCAGCCCAAGTGGACGGGGCCCGAAGCTGGTTTACGTTTCGCCGAATCTTATGGCCGCTCATCAGTCCTATTACGTTCTTTGTAATCGTGCTGGTATCCATTAACACCATGCAAACCTTCTCCCAAATTTACACGTTGACCGGCGGGCCCCATGGGGGAGCGGGAGGTCCAGCGTTTTCGACCACCACGGACTCGCTCTTGATTTACCAAACCGCTTTCTTGTATGAACATTTTTCCTTAGCATCCGCCATGAGTCTGGTGCTCTTCGTCCTCATTTTGGTTTTGACGTTGGGGCAAAAATTCCTAGCTGATCGATTCGTATTTTACCGATAAACGGGTATGAACCCGTTTTGGGGGATGCCTCTATTGAGCCCTGTATTCAGAAAACCCGCTCGCTCCTTAGATGCCTTGTTAAATAATGGGGAGGAAGGAACTAGATGTTACAACGGGTACTAATCTATGGCAGTCGTGCCTTTATCGCCATCGCGTTTGCACTTCCTATTTATTGGGTGTTGGTCATTGCCACCGGATATCATGGCGCGGTTTATGCATTACCGCCCGTCTGGGTCCCTCTCTTTCACTGGAGTCCCTTTCGCGATGTGTTGACGCATACGCACTGGTCTCGCTACCTGATGAACAGTGTGTTCATTTCAGCCATGACCATCATCCTAGTCGTGATAACCAGTGCTCTGGCGGGGTACGCGCTGGCCGAACTGCGTTTCCCGGGAAATTCCCTCTACTTTTATGCCATACTCGGTGTCATGATGTTACCCCAGCAAGCGCTCTTGGTGCCGCAATATGTGATGATGTACCACCTTCACTTGCTCAACAACTATGCGGGTCTCATTGTGCCGTTCGCCGCCAGCACATCGGGAATTTTTCTCTTTCGCCAATTTTTTAAGAAATTGCCCGTGAGCTACCGAGAAATTGCACAATTGGAAGGTGTCGGTACCTTGCGATATATCTGGCGAGTCGCGGTACCTTTAGCACGTCCTGCGGTCGCCACCACCGTGTTGCTGACGTTCATTTCGTCGTGGAACCAATTCCAATGGCCCCTGATCATGACCAACAGTCCAGCGATTCAGCCAATCGAACTCGCTCTAAGCCATTATATGCAAGCATACCAAGCTAATTGGCGCGAACTCACCTCAGCAGCATTGATTGCCTTGGCACCGATTTTGCTGGTATTTGCCTTCACCCAGCGACACATCGTCAATGCCGTCGCTGGGGGGGAGTTGTCTCAAAAAGACTAAAACACGCTCTTCGCTATCAAGGAGGTGAGCGGTATGTAAGGTCCATGCGGCCCCACCAGCAACTTATTCAGGGATTTTACACTCTAAGGAGGAACAACCGTGAAAAAACCGAAAATCGTGACCCGCCGCTCCACTCTGGCCATGGCTGCTGGCGGAACCCTCATTTTGGCCGGTTGCGGAACAGCGAGCGCCGTAGCGGCAACAAACCCCGGAACCACCCATCAGACGATTACGCTGTGGGAATCGCATTCGGCGGGAGGGCCTCCCGGGTTGGCCGTGGCCGCTCTGGTGAAACAATTTAATGCAACGCACCCGGATATCCAGGTCGCCCTGACGGTCACCAAGGCGAGCCACAAAGCATTGGGAGCACTCGCAGCTGGAGATGCTCCTGTCGCAGCGTGGATCAGTCATTACGATGGACAATTTTTGTCGGCGCATGCGTTGATCGATTTGAATTCATTGATTAATGGACCCTCGGGATTAACTGCAACGGAACGCACGTCGGTATTTCCGGTCGTGTGGCACAATGGGGAAGTGAACGGGCAGCATTATCGGCTAGAAGTTGATGCCAAAATCTCGCAATTAACTTACAACAAGGCGCTGTTTGCCAAAGCCGGCATTGCCGCCCCACCCACCACATGGACACAATTGGCCACAGATGTCGCCATCTTAAAACAAAAACTTCCCGGTGTGATTCCTCTGGCCTGGAAAGACTCCTCAGCGCATATTCTCCCCCCATTTCTGTCCAACGGCGGCCAGATCTTCCAGCCGGGATCTCATGAAAAAAAAGCGGACTTCTTAACGCCTGCGGCCGTGAATACCTTTACTTATTTTCGCAATCTTTATCAAAAAGGGGAAATGATTCTCGCCCACGGGAGTAATATTCGGGCCGACTTTGGAGCGGGAAAGCTTGCGATCGCTGACGGGACCTCAGCAGGATACCAAAAAATTCTCGATGCCGCCCATGGCCAATTTCCGGTCGGCGTGTTTGCTTATCCTGCTGGAAGCACTGGACATACCGCCAATCTCGTTCAGGGATTGGGATTTGTACTGATGGTCAATCACACGAAAGCCCAAGATCAAGCGGCGATGACTTTCGTCGATTGGTGGTTTGGGGCCAAGGCCCAAGCCTATTGGGGCACCCACTCCGGTTACCCGCCAGTCGACCGTCTGGGACTAAGCCACATTTCCCAGAGTTACCTTGCCTCCCATCCAGGCGTCTCCGTCGCGGTGGACACCTTGGAGTCCCCTTATACCATTTCTCGACCCGTGCCGACTGCATATAAGGAGGTACAAGCGGTACTCGACACGGCATTTTACAATGCGGTCACAGGACGCACTTCCGTACAGTCGGCGCTGAATATCCTGGAAACACAAGCCAACAACTATTTAAGCGGAAATTCTGCCCTGTAATGTGGAGTCACCGGGGACCACGGGAGGCCCGTTGGTCCCCCGCGTTACTACGGCAGCCGCCAAGACATGGAGGGGCATCATGTAATGGATGTAGAAGAAGCGATTCGCACGCGGCACAGTGTGAAAGTATTTTCATCTGAACCCGTAACCCCAGGATTAATTACACAATGTTTAGACCTCGCTATCTGGGCCCCCAATCACCGCTTGACAGAGCCCTGGCACTTTACTGTGGTGCAAGGGGATGCTCTCGTGCAGTTTTCCGACCTCGTGTACCACATACTGTCGGTCAGTCGCAGTAGTTCCGGAAAAGCCCTTAGCGAGAAACGCAAATACTTGTCTGCCCCGGTCTTAGTTGCGGTATATACGGCCATCGACCCATCATCGGAAACCATCACTCGGGAAAATTACGCCAGTACTGCCGCGGCCACTCAAAATATGCTCCTGGCAGCCCACAACCAAGGCCTCGGCGCAGTGTGGCGTACATCGCCAGTGTTGGAGAATTTAAGTGTCAGGAGTTTCTTGCAAATACCAGAGCCAGCGCAATCCGTGGGATTGGTTTTTTTAGGGTATTCTGCACAACGAGCGGTGACCCGGCGGCGCACTCCAGCTGCCCAGAAAACTCTGTGGATGGGAAACCCACAGAACACGGAGGTAATGCCACTCATAAAAAATACTGCAAGCGATGATCCGCTCTAAAAACGTACAGCCTACTGGCAAACGCCATCCTGCGGGAACGTGCCAGGGGAGCATAGTACTGTGCGAAACCCTTGAGGAAAGCCGGCAGGGCACTGGGAAACTCGCCGACCGGAATCTTTGGGTTATCGCGAGTGACGGCTGAGGTTGTCGCTCGCCCGCTATTTATACAACAGATCTTTTCTCAAGGGAAAAGAACGCCACCTATTGGCCTTTTTCGGTAGCGGTACTAAGCCTTGAAGGCAGCCTTTCGCAATCTTACGATCTGGGGGTTCTGAAGCGATGGTTATTTCACGCCTTCGTGATAGAAAAATAGTCACGGTACGGTTCCGGGATTTCCCCAACTTGTTACACTTTCGTGCCTGGCTAAGGAGCATAAGCATGGAACAATCGATTGCAAAACTGGTGGTCACACGAATCCAACCCGTGTCGTGGTTCATCACCCGCCCTCAACAGGTCCAGGTCATGGAAACCCACGACCCGGAACCGATTACAGTGCCTTGCCTGATGGCCAGTGTAGCCGATCACTGGATTAAGCACCAAGGACATCTTCTTGACTTACCACGGCGAGCGCAACGCGTAGCGGGAGCGCTAGCTAACCATTCCAACCTCCTGTGGACACCGGAAACTTTCAGCCAACTCGTGCCGCAGTCTGAACCGTGGACACGGCGAGATTGGCGGCGAGTGGTGCGGCAAGTTCGCGATGCACTACCCGGTCACCTTGGCGTTTTCGATGGCCGACTATACCAGTTTCAAAGCTGTGGTTCCCTGGTCCCCTTCTCGTGTTCCGAAGTCCCCGAGCCCAGCCCGTTCCCTCATACCCTTGGCTGGTCAAAGGCCCCCAAATCTCTCACGTGGATCGCTCTCCGGTCCGTTCACCAGGTGCTGGACATCATTGAACAATCCGGCGCGCTCATTTTCAACTTAACCGCTTGGGAAACTGATCCAGAATGGCTCGAAGCCCTGCTTGAAACCGCATGGATATCCCCCGTTCAAATATGGTTATGGGATGGCCACAGTTACCCCTTATTCCGTGAAGATCCCACATTACCGACTGGCGGTGATGCCTCGGATGGCGGCCTTTTTTGTCCTATCCCGGAACCTTCTTCACGTCGGAAAGTTGCTCCTGTCAAGGCTTGACTTCCTCTGCCCCCTCAAGGACAGTCCATAGCCGGGAAAGCCGGGTGTCCCATTATTATTTGGTCGAGAGCCAACAGATCAATGGCAAACCATACTTAGTGAAACAAAAATATCTGGGACGAGCGGATCAGGTCGCCACCTGGCTGCAGGCCGGGCCGCCCACCCCACGAAAGCCACCGTGGCGGAGAATCGAAGAGCATCTCCGCGTGGTGAATCACATTAATGCCGTCGCGCCCAAGCGCAACCAAGGTCCTTCAGTCGGCCAATATTTATTGGTGACCGCTATGAATCGGGCCCTCGCCCCAACCAGTAAAGCGCAAATCGCGGATGGGTATCACCTCACCCCCGCCTTATATCATCACTCCGTTCTGATGGACTTATCCAAATTTGATCATTGCTGACCACATTTGTCGCCACCTTCCTGGTTCATCGCGTCGCGGCTTCTTAGGGTCTCAAGGACCGGTCGTCCACCGGAAGGCGCTCCCCAAGCGAGTCACCGAGCAGTCCTACCGTCAGGCAGGAACGGGTGAGGAGCCCCTCACCGAACTCTCGGCCATCTGTTGTAAATTCATCGCCGCGTTGATGTCACGGTCATGATGCGTC
>JAJZZP010000013.1 GCA_021797515.1 Bacillota bacterium
ATGGTGCCTTGTGACTTAATGGATGATATCCAATGAATACTTTACTGCGATTCATCAGCTCGCGTAACCTTATTGTCTTTTTTCTCGTTTTCGAATATATAGGGAACCAGGGAAATGGATGGAAGTTGTCGAGAACTCTCTCGCATGCTAAGATACCAGGGTTATATAAAAATCTTTATTCGTGAATGGAGGTGATTGTATGTGGGAAGAATACCTGGACCAATCGACGAGTCTCATTGTCAACAAATATCATGCACGGCGGGCTCAGGCCAAAATCCGGCAGCAATTGCTTTCACTCTATGGCCAATACATTGAGCGGGGAATGGAACCTCGTTTGGCGCAGCAGATGGCGATGGTGGACCTGGGCAGGCCAGAACTAAACGCCCAAAAATTTGCTTTGCCCGACCGCCGACAGCGCGGTTGGCTTTGGTTAATTTCCCTCAGTCAATTGCTTATTGGCATTGGGTTGGTGGGCCTTGGATGGCGCACGGAATCTTTGGCCACATTAGCTTTGGGCCGTATTTTAGCGCTTTGGGGATTCGTGGTCACGGCCATGCACACAGCCAATCAAAACGGACTGCGACAAAACCTGGCACTATTGCGGCTGAGGCTGCATCGGCGAGGGCAGGTACCGCAAGGTTTATACCGTATGATCTTGGTTGGTGCCATCTCTGGGGTGGCAGCCGCCTTGTTATGCAGCTTGCCTTGGAATTTTGTGACCACCAACACGATGCATCCGGTATTTGTTTCTGAAAGCTCTAGTGTAATGTTGTCTCTGATTGCTGCCTGGGGTCCGTGGCTGGTATTCCGCAAGCATTTAGTACGCGGCTTCCGGTCGGTCAGTCTGCAGGTAGTGGCTGCCTTGACCGGTACCTTGGTATACACGTTACTGTTGGTATGGAAAGACGGATTTGTGCCACCACCGCTCTTTAACTGGAACTCGGAAATGTTTTTGCTCGGAAGCTTTGTTTATTACTTTGCTTTGATTCGGGGCCTAACCTTTATCGTCGGCGTCAAGCAGCGCATTGAACCGTGGGCTGACGAAGAGTTGCGGTCAACTATCTAGCTAAGAATTATTTAAATTTGCTATAAGGATCAGTGAGATGCCTGACCACAACCCCAAGTTTGGTCATATTCGTCCTTACGTCCTATACTTTCTTGCGATGGCCGAAGAAGTCTTTTATAGACTGCTAGCCGTCGCTTTTGGCGCTACGATTCTCTGGGTGTTACGCCGAGGCGCGATTAATGGGGCAAATGCCGAAAGTATTGTGGAAGCCAATTTAGAATTGTCGCACTGCTACACACGATCATCGTCTTCTTGCGGACGCACAAGTTTCGCCATCAACCCTTCTTGGTGGTCGGCATGACTGCCGGGATTCGCCGTATTTTGGTGGTGACCGCAGAATAAACGGCATCCAAGCATGGAAATGTGGTCGGATCTCTTGGCGACACATTAGTCATATTAGGTCTTACTTGGGCCTTGCGCATGAGTTCGAACAAAACAATGATGGACGAGTGATTTCGATGGATGTGGCCATTGTAGGTGGAGGACCCGCAGGCATTTCCGCCGCCATTTGGTGCCGGAGGCTAGGGCTCAATCCGACGATTTATGAAAGAGAATCGCGTTTAGGAGGACAGTTGCAGCAAATCTCGCTGCCGATTGTCGACTTGCCTGGACAACTGGAGATCTCGGCATCACAAGTGTTGCATGGACTGATTGCGCATGCAGAGCGGATGTCTATCCCGATATCGCTCCAGTCGCGCGTGATAGGATGGTCCGGGACCAGGGTAACGCTTCAAGACGGGAGGACCATTTCGGCCGACCGCGTCATTTATGCACCGGGACTAAGAAACCGTTGCCTGGACATTCCTGGCCAGGAATGGATAAGCGATGCCAGCACGGGAGAGATTTTGGATGCGGGGCGTTCTCCGATATTGGTCGTGGGGGGAGGAGATCGCGCCTTGGAGGCGGCGTGCCGACTAGCGGAAGCCGAGCTCCAGGTAGTGCTGGTCCACTGGCGAAAAGAGTTTAGCGCCCGCGGCCAATTTCAGGATCGGCTTCGATCACTTCCGGTGGATATTCTGCGGGAAGCACAGGTTACGGCAATAAGCCAAGATGGGCACGGGTATCAAGTGAGGATCTCTACGGACTCCCATCACGTACGAACGGTTAGCGTTGCCGATATCTTGGTGCGCATCGGAATGGAGCCAGATATCGAACCAGGGTTTGCTATTGGGGTGCCCCAGGAGACGGTGCCCAGCCATCCCCGACATGACCTATTGGTGGCGGGGGACGCCACACTGCCACCGGCTTACCGTAGTTTGGTAGCCGCCTATGCAAGCGGCATGCAAGCCGCCAAGTTTTTAGTCATGAACGAGTAGGACAGGCACATATGCTGGTGAAGTGAGGTGATAGACATGCCTGAAGCAAAGGATGTGCTGGGCCCGGATTTAGATGTGCTGTTTGTCGGGTACAATCCCGGAGTGAAATCAGGGATGATGGGACACCATTTCGCAGGTCCCGGGAATCTTTTTTGGTCATTGCTGGCCGATAGCGGGTTAACCGGCCAGCGCCTGCGTCCGGAACAAGATCAGGAACTCCCGGTCTGGCGTCTCGGCATTACCAACATTGTGGACCGGGTGACACCAGGGATCCAAGATCTATTCACTGAGGAGATGGCAGAAGGAGCTTTGCGTCTGCAACAAAAAATCCGTCACTGGCACCCTAAGATTGTCGTATTTTTAGGGAAGGACATTTACCGGACGTTTGCTGGATTGTCGCGATCAGCAACGATTCCGTGGGGATTGCAAAGCCGCACTCAACAAGCCTCTCTTTATTTTGTGGCTCCCAATCCTAGCCGCCGATCAACCCTGCCTTATGAAGTCCGACTCCGGTATTTTCGAGAGATAAGGAACGTGGTGGTTTGGGGTGTGGAACCGTACCCTAAAAGCTCACCCGAGTTATATTGATAAAGCCTCCTTGAGAGTTGGCTAAAACAACACCGCTCGGCCCGCTGCTAAAAAGGCTGGATGACTCGGGTAAGGTATGCAGCGCTCCTTGACCAAAGGCTACCACAGATGGCTCAATGCCTCCTACAATCAACGTGCCTCCTGCAGTGACGCCTAGTTCGGGAGTCAGTGCGGCAGGCCATCGGTACCAGTACGTGCGATGGGAAGTGCTGAGTACCAAAAGATATGCTGGTATCGGTGTTTGCCGGCTCATGAGTACTGCCACTCCCTGAGAAAACGACAAGGTGCTGGCAATTGCTGACCAATGATTGGGATTTACCGAAAACAATTTGGCAACGTGGCCGGTAGCTAATGCGAGTTGACTGACGGTTCCGTGATTGTCGAAGACAAACTGGGTTCCCCCATCAACAAAGGGGTCTGGACTGGTGGCTGTATCATATTGGGCAAAGCGAGTTGGATAGGGACTGGAGATTTGGTGTGTGGCACCAGACGAGGTAACGTATTCTAGCCCTTGATTGGTAAGGTTTGGAGCATGTCCATGAGGAACAACGGTAATTGTGCCCCCGGCGTGGAGCCAATGAATTTGGTTGTTGAGGACCCAAGCAATGCTCTGCCCATCGGGTGCTGCGGTTAAGGTTCCGATCGGGTCTGTCGGCGCGTTTTTTAGGTTATAGCGATGGCCCTGATAAAGCCACCGTCCCTGCCCGTCGTGCAAGGCGTAGCTGATTGCACTGTGGGCGGTGATGGGCAGATACCACTCACCTCCGGCAATGGTGCCGGGCAAGAGCGGAACAGACACCGTTTGGTCATGGGCATTGGTTCCGAAGGAAAGGGCTTGCGTGTGGTCGGGCCATACCACCGGGCGATTGGAGTACCAGGTCACTGTTGTGGTTTCGGTGAGATGATGTTGATGATACCAGTAAAACGCGCTAAAAATGAGGATTGCTACCATTAGTGCATAGAGCCATCCGCGTCGCGATTTCATAACCCTCTCCTTTCGGGCATCAGAATACCGCAAAACCTATGCGGGAACAAGCTATAGGGCTCGAACTGTGCTTGACACAGGAGGGTGGAGGTCACATTATAGGAAAGCAAAACAGTCCGTTCAGCCTCGCCTATTGGCACTCTGGAACTGCTTATGTTCATGCCAAGCGAATCGCTCTGTCCCCTGAAACTAGTTCAGATATTTTGGCCAGTGTTATTATCGCGATCCTTGGGGCCAATTCCGGTAATCTCCATTTCCTCGCACTCGGTTTCACCACGCTTATGAAGCTGATAGGGACATACGGGATGTCGAGTCACTCACTTTGATCGACTATCGCTATTGAGTTGAATGGCGTTGATCAACACGTAATGTTCGAATCAAAAACCGTTGATCCATCACAAATTCCCCACAGCCGAAGTTTTTTGTAACGTGACGGCGCGAGTTTCCGTTTGTCATGGTATCACAACAGGTTTCTATCGAAGAAAGGAGCTCTGACTATGAAACCGCCAATCTCTGGCGTCCTAACGTTGGCAGTCAGTACGGTGGCCATAGCCATGGTCCTGGCAGGTTGCGGTATCGGTGGCTCTAGTAGTGCGGTATCTTTGGGCCATGGAGCCGGCCACATCAGTGCAACGACGAAGATTAGCACATTCAAGACCCCATCTTCTACAGACCAAGCGGCCATTGGTCCGTCATCATCGGAATTAGTTGACGAAACACTGCAGTGGTTGTCTTCACGCACTTCTCTGTCGCTGGCAGGTCCGGTGTTGCTTCCTAATCCCACCTCGGGGGATTGGGTAGCCCAAGCGAAAGGCAATGCGCAAGGGTATCAGATCAAACTTTGGAATGTGATACAACCTCTTGGGATCAATAGCCCGTATCTTGCAGAGGATACCAGACCGACTTCTCCTGTGGTCTCTTTTGGGATCATGCAATTATCCTCGGGGATGCTTGCTCCGGGCGCTCCAGGCTACCTGACGCCGTTGCAACAACACAATCTGAGCTGGATGACGCTTTCGCCGACAAACGGCACACCAGTGATACTCGGGACAGCTGTCACCGGATTTCGCTATACGGCAGTGCAAGGGACAGTTGTGGACTGGGCTATGGGGGCGTGGACTCTGCAAGTCTCTGGTGATTCTTCAGGCCAAGAAATTCAGGTGGCGAAACCCGTGATTTCCTATCTTAAGACTCATAAGTTGCCGGCAGACCCAGGAATTCTCGCTATTCGCCTGACAGGAAATGGAGCCACAACCATGATTGACTGGATTAACGGCCGGCAATTGTCATGGGTCCAATATGCCTCCGATTCAGGCACCAATACGGTGGGTGCCTGCGCCATGGCTGTCTCGTGGAGAATCCTGCCTGATCGTTAGGAGTCTGGGGTTTAATCAAAGAAAAGAGGTGACAAGACGTCGAGTATCATGACTGGATCGACCCATGGATCGATGAATGGGGCAATAAGATTGCCCAGTTTATTTTGTCCTACGTTCATGATCGGGGAATTGCCCAAGATTTGGCTCAAGAAGTCTTCGTACGGCTCGACCAATGGCATCGGCAGCACCCGGACGCATCGGTCCATGGCGGATGGCTGTATACTACTGCGCGGCATTTAATCATCGACCATCAGCGGCAAGTGCGGCGAAGCCAGGGAGAACTGGCTTGGAATGAGCAAACGATGGGGCGCATTTCCATGACGCCGTCTTTCGAGGATCAGATTGCCATTCAGGTCACGGTACAACAGGCCATAGACCGGTTGGCTCCCAGAGAGCGCGAGTGCCTTTGGCTCTTTTATTACCAAGAATTGTCGGTAGACAGCATTGCCCAGATGCTGGGATTATCGCCTGGCAATGTGCGAATCCGATTGCTTCGTGCCCGGCGCCGATTAGCAAAATTATTGAGGAGGTGAAAGAAAATGCCGCAAAAACACTCGACCCGGCCATTCCATGAAGAGGATTTGCGTCGCTGGTTCCGCGATCAGGGGATGCCGCCATTGGATCCAGTGTTTCAGTTTGATCGTCAGCGCTGGGACCGAGAGAGGCGATCTCAAAGACGCCGTATTTCCACGGGATTTCGGTATTGGTGGGTCTCAACGGCAGTGGCCGTCTTGTTGGGATTGGTTGGCGTCGGATACCTGATTCACGCTGAGCACTTGCAAAGTTTGGTCCGCCCTCCTCAAGCGGTGTCTCGTGGGATACGGGAACATGGCTGGCCTACGGCACTGTGGCCTGCGTTGCAATGGGTCAAGCCACGAACACGGCTGGTGGTTGCCGCCCCAAATCGATTTTTGCCGCCAGGCTCGGCGTGGGCCAGCCACGCCACGGCATCCGCCCATGAATACACCATCGAGGTTTGGACCGCACACCATATGCTGCCGGTTAATAGTTCTTCCCTGGATCGGGTTCGTACCACCCGAATCCCGTTCTTAACGATGGGGAGTGAACGCACAGCGCCATTACCGGGGATGGGGGCCCCGGGACGATTGGTTCCGTTGATTCAACACAATCCCAATTGGGCTAGCATGGCGCCGACAGCGGGAGCACCGGTTGGGTTAGGAGACGGAATTCAAGGGTTTCGATATCATGCAGGAACTAAAACTACTCTTGACTGGTCTCACAACAACTGGACATTTCAAGTATCTGGGGGTTCATCGGCTGCACAATACCAGATCGCGCGCTCTCTAGTGCATTCAGCCAATCGTTGGCCGTCGTTTACTGGCCTAGTCGCTATACGGTTGAATCCGAAACAAGTTCCCGTTGTGGGGATTGATTGGTGGAGTCATGGTCAGGTGTATTGGCTGTGGCTCCAACAACCTCAATCAACCAATGTCTCGCTGGCGTATTCTTTGCTGAAGTCATGGAAGGAATTTCAGTTGCGATAGCCGATTGGGGCGTCAGAGATGAAATAGTTTTCTGTACTAGGGTTCTCGGCTTTATTAGTGGCCTCCCGTTTGCTTAATCATGGAGTGGAACGCATCGGGCTGGATGCTCAGAGATGCTTGCGCAAATTTTTTTGAGCATACTGGTGCTATTCTTCCGTATCAATGTCGGGTAAATGCAGCAAAGTAGCAAATCGGTAAAAGGCTTGGCGTCGGTCAGCAAATAGCGGTTGCATTAAGGACGGTTCGCTACCAATTAACTCGAGAGGAGAAGGATTGATGGGATTTGGTCTAGCGTGCAATTCTAGATGAAGTGTTTTGCGTAGTGGAATGAAAAATGCCTGTCCGTGACTGCACAGTCTTGTCGAATAACCGGAGTCCAAAATCTCGTAAAGTTGCCGCGTGGAATAAATCCATGTCGAGTGTATAATATCCACGTTTTCGCATGCGACGTAAAGTTTCAGCGGCTAAACAGGTTTTTCCGATCAGCGAGGGCCTGCTAACATGACCAAGAGGCTCAGACTAGATAGCTCTTAGCCACGGGATCCTGACGGTGTATGGCATGATGCACCGTCACGACGATTTTGGAGTACCGTATTTTCTACCAAGGTAAAACAACATGGCAACTCCAGCGTTGTTTTGAATTTGAATCGGGTGGGCGTGACACTATGCTACTGGGTGGACTGAGCGAAATGCCTAAATTGACCAAATCCCCGCGCTTCTTTAAGGATGCCAATGGCTGGCTCCACAATACCCTTCCGTTGGCGATACACGGCATTTCCCTTTGGGGGTCCGCACCTTGGCTTTCATCGTGTCGCGGATGGCATTATCCGCGTCGCGCGCTAACGGTTTCGCCTGGTTCTTTGATACCAGTCACTGGGGCTAATCGTTCACCCACACGCTTGGCATGGTCGGTCGGAACGTCGGATGCGGGAGGTTGCCGGGTCTGTCCCAAGGGGCGCCACCAACCGGGCGAGTTCTTCCTCTAATTGGGGAATCACTGCCCTTCATGCGCTGATCCGAGATGGCTTTATGTTTCGACGTATCCGTATGGAATGTTGGATCCATCAATAGCCCTCAACTGAAAGCCCACCATTTCGAAGTCTATACACAGGCAGACGACTGGCGCCATCCACCCGGGCAGATCCGGTGCTGTGTTGTTGCCTAAAGACCGCAATGGTACTGTGTTTAGGCTGTGTGAGCTGCGACAACCAGAGGAAGGCGAGACCTGCCCGGCAGGTTTCACTGATCCGCCGCAATCTATTTTGTTGCCGGAGAGGTATCCATAGATGAGGAGTTTTAACAGGAGTTTGGGCGGACAAGCCGAGGTTCCCGGCCCCCGTGAGTGAAAGGCGGTTTTCAGCCGTGCTTAAATCCCAGCCGTCGACCGCCTTCGAAACTACGCGGGCCAAATGGCCCGCCGGAAGCCATTCATCCAGTCGCGGAGGCAATAATAAGGATTGACCAGGATCCCATCCCGTCCGAAATTTCATGGGCCACCGCCGGTAATTGTCGCGGCTTGCGTCCGCTAACATCGCCACACGGAACACATAAGACAGTAATTCTCCATGGGTTACAGAAAACTCCTTTGAGGCGTCGCGGGTTTTTAAAAATTCTTCTGAGATATCTTTCGGCGTCTTAGGCTTGAGATTTCGAGCGCATGGTCATCCAACAGGCTAGGCTATGGATAACTATTCCATGGCCCATCAATTCTTGGACAAGCTCCTAGCGATCAGATGTCTGTTGAGAATCTGAATGGTCTTCAGAGCGTAAAATTTCCCTTAACAGTCGATACGGTTTTGTGATCAAGCGCAAGGGTAATGTGACCAACAGTAGCGACAAATCATCCTTCCACTCTTGGGTAATACGTTGCGGTTTGGTTAAAATGCGTCGAAGAAATTCTTCTGTGTATAGCCGTTCCATGTCGTTAAGGGATATTTGATGCGGTATGACGTCGTCTGAGCCGACCTCTCGCATCTCTACACGATGGTGGCACTCCTGGCATTCCAATGCCACGAGGTGGCGGTCCACATACGTTAAAGTGTGTACGGCCGTATGCATACACGGTATACAAAGCAACTCCACGTTAGTGGGTTCCGACACCCGTTTCACGATAATGCCTCCTATATACTATGATTCCAATGTCCCCTTAAAGGAGCAATCCGGGAAACTCGAGCCCTTCTTTGACCTGTTTGAGCGCCCCAGCGGCGGGGGCGCCATCGATTACCCGATGATCAAAGGTCAACGACAGCATCAGACGGTCCTCGGTCGGTGTTGATCGCACGGTGCCGACCCCCAAAATTCCCACTTGAGGGGGCATCAACAGCGGATTGAACGTTTCGACACCCATGGGGCCAAGATTAGACACGGTAAAGGAGGGCTTTCCCAAGTCCTCAAGAGTTGCCTTCCCATGCAATACGCGTTCGGTTCGCAGACGTCTCCCCTCTGCGATTTGCTCTAGGGTAAGTGCCTGTGCTGCGGGTAATGTCACCACATAAAGCCCTTTGTTGGGAACATCTATGGCATATCCCAGATCGACCGCCGATGCAGCCACAAACTGCCCATGCTCCGCCCAACCGTTTAAGGTGGGCACACGAGTCAACATTCGGGCCACGGCCAACAAGACCAAATCAATCAAAGAGATCTTGGTACCCTGACTTACCCATTGTTGGCGGACCGCGATGGCGGACCGCATATCAACCGCCATGGTTAGCGTGACCTGAGGAATTTGAGCCGACTGTGTCATGCGCTGCGCAACGACAGCGCGTGGCCCCTTCCATGCCGTAGGAAGTTCTGGTCCATGGGAAATTATTTCCGGTGAGGCTGCATGTGCTCGGTGGTGAGCAGTCACATCACCCGGGGTGATCCGTCCGCGTGGCCCGGTTCCATCAACCGTGTTGAGATCAACACCGAGTTGGCGTGCCAATTGTCTGGAAGCTGGAGAAGCCCGCACCATGCTTGCATCCAAGGAACGAATAGACACGGGTCCAGTCTTTGGAGGTTCATCGTGAAATGTTTCGACTCTACCTTTACCCCCATCGGTTCGACTATAGCTTTCCAGGTTAGGGACATCTACCGCCGGGTCTTCATCCGTTTCGACGAGAGCAACTTCCGCGCCGACCGCAACGCTCGATCCAACGGGAACGAGGAGTTCTACCACTGTGAGCGGCTTATCGGCTTCCACGTCCATGTTAACCTTATCAGTCGTCACTTCATATAACACGTCACCGGTTCGCACCGTATCCCCTGGTGCAACGTGCCATGCCACGATCATTCCTTCATCCATCGTAGACCCTAACTTGGGCAATTTGAGTCCGATCATGTAAGCGACACCTCCTGGGTTAACCATCCTTCGAGGGACTGCTCAATGCGGTCGACACTAGGCGCAAAAGCTTGTTCCAACGGCGGACTATACGGAACAGGCGTGTTTAACCCTGTGATGCGGAGCAACGGCGAGATTAGATAGTCAAACGCCTCACTTTCCATCACACGTGCGGCGATCTCTCCACCGACCCCTCCCCGTCCCACGGCTTCATGACAAATGGCCAGGCGCCCAGTCCGTTTGACCGATTCTAGAATTAATGGGATATCCATTGGTACCAAAGATCGAAGATCGATTACCTCCACATCCCACCCTTTTTGCTCTAACCGAAGGGCGGCTTCGAGTACCCGATGCACCATGAGGGAATAGGCGACCACCGTCGCATGACGACCATACCGACGAATTAATCCATGGCCCAATGGTAGACCCTCGTCTGATTCCGTGACTTCCCCCTTAATTTTATAGAGTAATTTATGCTCGAAGAACAACACTGGATTGGGGTCCCGAATTGCTGACAGAAGTAATCCTCGCGCATCTGCGGGAAATGCGGGCATCACTACTTTGAGACCGGGCACATGATGAAACCAGGATTCGAGACTCTGAGAATGTTGCGCAGCGGCTCCCGTTCCTGCGCCCGCAGGCCCGCGAATCACCAATGGCACACTCATGCGTCCGCCAAACATGAAGTGGATTTTTGCCGCTTGGTTCACGACTTGGTCCATCGCATTCATAATGAAATCCGAAAACTGCACTTCCACGATGGGTCGCATCCCGACCAGTGCGGCGCCTATGCCGGCTCCGACAATGCCTTCTTCGGCGATAGGGGTGTCCCGGACACGCTCTTTCCCAAAATGATCGACCATGCCCATGGTTACGCCAAAAGCCCCTCCATAGACGCCAATATCTTCTCCCATAATAAATACTCGCGAATCTCTTTCCATCTCCCATTCCATGGCGGATCGGACAGCTGCTCCATAGGTCATCTCAGGCATAAGACGTCTCCTCCTTGGCATACACTGCATCTTCCAGTATGTCGACCGTAGGCCACGGGGAACTCTCGGCAAACTGCAGCGCCTGCGCGACGGCCTGCATTTCTTCACGTCGGATGTGGTCCAAGTCCTCAACACTCACATCGTGCTCCAGCAAATATTCACGTAAATGATCAATCGGATCCTGTTGCCGCCATTGTTGGATTTCTTCGCGGGTCCGGTAGCGATTGGCATCACTCTTCGAATGACCCTTGTATCGATAGGTAACAGCTTCAATGAGACTAGGACCTTGGCCATCACGGGCGTTCTGTGTGGCCTTGGTCGCCGCCTCCCAGACACTAAAGACATCGTTGCCGTCCACCATCACGCCCGGAATACCGTACCCTACAGCTCGTTCTGCCAGATGACCGATGGCGAACATATCCTTAACGGACCCACTCATGCCATACTGATTATTTTCGACCACAAACACCACTGGAAGTTTCCAAATTGCAGCGAGATTGGCGGCTTCGTGAAATGCACCTTCATTGAGGGCTCCGTCGCCCGCAAAAGCCACAACGATGTGGGGTTGGTGGCGCAGTTGAAATCCTAATCCCGCACCTACTGCGATAGGTAAACCACCAGCCACAATACCGTTTGCTCCGAGATTTCCTAAAGTTTGGTCGGCCATGTGCATCGATCCGCCGAGCCCATGGCAATAACCCGTGGTCCGACCCAATAATTCAGCCATCATGGCCTTGATATCGCCTCCTAAGGCAATATTGTGTCCATGGCCCCGATGCGTTGAAGTAATCACATCGCCTGACAGCAAAGTGGCCATCACCCCTGTAGCCACGGCTTCTTCTCCAATATATAAATGGGTGGTCCCGTGCACTTTCCCTTCGGCAAAGAGTTCATCAATCGTTTCATCAAAGCGACGGATTCGACACATAGTCCGGTACCAACGCAACGGCTCCTCTAATGGAGATGGTTTTTGTTCAGCTGTCGTAGCCAATTTGGTCATTCGTATTGTTGCACCTCCTGGCCTAATCGGTGAATTTAGAAAACTAGTCTTCGATTCTTGTCATACGGTCTTGGTTGTAAATCGGTGTAACTGATACCGCCGCACCGCACCTCGTCAACTTCGCAAAGTTCAGGGTAAATCGTATGAGTACCAGTGACATGCGATGGCAAAAACATGTTGCACAGATGTGCATTTGTGATATAAAATGAATCTGAAAGAATTATAAATCAAAACCATGGATTTTCAAACACTAGTTTTAAAATGGAAAAGAAAGAGGGGGGTACTCGATGGATCCACGTGTTCTAGTTAAAGTCTGCAAATGGTATTATGAGGATCAAATAAACCAAGAAGAGATTGCACGAAGAATCGGAACATCCCGTTCTACCATTTCCCGCATGCTAACTCAAGCTCGACGACTGGGTGTTGTGAAAATTTCAGTAGAGCCTTCACCGTCCGATATTTTTGACTTTGATCTAGAAAATTATCTAGAGTCGTCTTATGGCTTGTCCGAAGCGGTTGTCTGCAACTGCGATCGACAAACACCAGGCCCAATTGTGGGGGCCGTAGCTGCAGACTTGTTATTGCGGACTTTATCCCCTGGACAGTCAATTGGCTTGTCATGGGGACGGTCTGTGGCAGCGGTGGTCGATGCAGTCCCACGGATTGACCCCATAGAGGATGTTACAGTCATAGCTCTATCTGGCGGCGTGGGAGCCATCCAGCAAAATTATCTTGGAAATACGTTGGTTCTCAAGTTGGCCGACCGAATCGGCGCCCAAGCTCTCACCATGGATGCTCCAGCTATTGTACAACACGAAACATACATGCGCCTCATGACAGAACCCGCAGTATCCCGTGTACTGAAGCGAGCCAATACGGTGGATATGGCACTCGTCGGTATCGGAGCCGTCGGTGTGTTCTCCACGTTGACGTCGGCAGAATACATGGATCCTGCAATGGTGTCCCAACTCAAAACTATGGGTGCCGTGGGAGATATTTGCTCACGCTTCTATCAATTAAACGGCACTCCCTTAGACAGCGACATCAATCAGCGCACTGTGGGTATCACATTCGAGGCGCTTCGAAAAATTCCTCGGGTCATTGGCATTGGATGGGGGTCCGAAAAGATTCAAGCCATCATGGGCGCGTTACGAATGGGTGTACTTGATGTCTTGGTTACTGATAGGGCAACAGCTCAACAACTTCAACAGCACCAGTTAGGAGGAATGATTCATGTTTAGTTGTGAAATAACTCTTACGAATCCATCAGGGCTTCACGCGAGGCCAGCGGCGTTGCTGGTGGAATTGGCGAAGTCGTTTTCGGCCACTATTACTTTACAGTATGGCGAGAAATCGGCCGACGCCAAGTCTATCTTGTCAGTCCTGTCCCTAGGCGCCTCACGAGGTGCTTCGCTAACAATCGTTGGTGAGGGTGTCGATGAAACGAATGCGGTCAATAAAATAGCCGCTGCCTTTACCGCTAACCTGGGAGAAGTTTGATGATAAGATTCTACTACACTAACATTGATAAAAAGGCGATTCCTCCATGCTCGAGGGGCGATGTCTACATCAACAAAAAGCGAAGCGTTGGGGCGAGCAATGAGATTTCTCGAGCCCGTGATCCCAATATGCTCTTTACATACTACACGTCGAGGGAGTGCATGCAATGAAATTAAATGGGTTAGCCGCTTCTCCGGGGAGAAGCCAAGGTCCTGTAGTGTGGTTGCGTAAATCGCTAAGTCAGAGATCTTCGTCAGATACAACTCCATCGTTACAGGAGTTTCGTCATATAGCCGTGCAATCATTGCAGCACTTAGCGGACACCGCACCGTCTCCTGTTCTACAAGAAGTCTTGCGCTCTCAAATTCTGATGGCGGATGATCCGATGCTGTGGGAAGCCATTGCGACAGAAAGGGCACGTGGCTCCTCATTGATTGACGCGGTCCAACGTAGCATTACAAATATCGCGCAACAATTCGAGGAACTTCCGGATCCTTATTTGGCCGCTCGCGCCGATGACGTGCGCGATGTCGGGCAACATCTCCTAGGTTTACTCACCCTCTCAGACACCTCGGCACCGTGGCCTGCGACAGAACCCAGCATTTTGGTGGCGGACACCCTGTTCCCATCTGACACCGCTAAAATTGATTTGTCGCGAGTGGCGGGGGTTGTACTGGGGCAAGGCAGTATAACTTCTCATGTGGCCATTTTATCCCGTTCGTTACAAATACCCGCGGTCATTGTCGAAAACGTTCACCAGTGGCTTCACGAGGGCGATCTTGTGGTGGTAGACGGTTCCTTAGGCTTGGTGTCGGATGAAGAAGTGTCCCCTCGAACCGTGTTTGGTACTCGCACAGTACCTACAGTATATCCAGAAGTCATATCTACGAAAGATGGAATCCCTATCCGTATTGAGGCGAACGTCGGATCTGTGCAGGACGCGATTACCGCTCGTGAATTGGGAGCAGACGGCATTGGTTTGCTTCGTACAGAATTCCTGTTTGCTGGGGACCATTTCCCTTCGGAACAAGAACAATATGAGGTTCTCTACTCTATTGCGCAAGCCGCACCCGCGGACCGACCCATCATCATCCGTGCTGTGGACATTGGCGGAGATAAACCACTGCCTTATCTTGATCTTCCATGCGAACCAAATCCATTTCTTGGCACTCGCGCCGGTCGTTTATTGGCTCGGTATCCGGATCTCTACGACGCCCAATTTCGTGCAGTGTTACGCCTTAGCAAAGTCTTTCCGGTTCAACTCATGTTTCCCATGATCGCCACAATCGACGATTGGACAGAGTATCAAAAAGTAATCCATCGGGCTTTGTCAGCACTTAATTTAACAAGGTGTCCCATCCCTGTCGGCATTATGGTAGAAGTCCCCTCTGTGGTCTTACTAGCCGAGCAATTTACACACCTTGTGAATTTTTTTAGCATTGGCACCAACGATCTCATTCAATACCTCTTTGCTGCAGACCGCTCTGTGACCCAGTTGGCGCGCTACTACCGTCCATCCGACAAAGCTGTCGTCGGTGCCATTCGCATGATGGTGACGGCGGCCCACAAAGCACACATTCCCATAGGTATGTGTGGTGAGATGGCTGGGGATGTTGCCCTCACGCCATTGCTGGTCGGTCTAGGCTTACGTGAGCTCAGCGTATCCCCTAGCTTGATCCCCATTTTAAAAGCATGTGTGTCGAATTTGTCAGCCAAAGATTGCGAGTCAGAATATATCGAAAAGTCGGAAAACACATGTTGATGGCTTCTTCGGAACAACAAATTGCATTAAGCTCTGCTGTTTAAACCATAGCGCTGCCACGAGGGAGCACCGCCCTAAAATGCGGAGTTCTCTCGCTAGCTATTTACTTTCCAATCGTTGAAGAAATGAGGCTGGGGGATGGGTCCGCACAGGTGAAAGAACTGACGCGTCAACTCCGTCAAAGTACTCGGAATAGTAGCAAGGCCCCGTCTAGTACTCCATTCTGCAAGTTCGTTCCCTCATTGGGTGTTCAGTTCCACGGTCCTTCGCTTCAAGGGAGGCAACTGTTTACCAGTCTGCCAACACAATGGCAAACTGGCTGAGTAAAGTCGTTACAAGGCCTGCGCCCGACCCGGTTTCCCCGGTATTCTCCCATGGGCCGTTCCGATCGACGACCTCGAGGGTCAAGGTCTGCCCATGAATCCAACTGAATCGGGCGCAGATTCCGTCTCCATGGGCTGCTAAGGCGACGCTTAAAAATAACTTTTATGATTGCGATTGAGGTTTAACGACGTAATTCCACTCGCCGCTCGAATTCAGCGCTTGAAATGTTGCATCGTCCACCTTGCGTCCTTTCTCATACTGTCGTCCATCCCATTCGGCGAGCACTCCCTGGGTAGCGAGGGCAATCAGTGCATCTCAATCCGCCAGCAAGGTCGGATCCCGATCCGGGCCGGCGAATGCGGTCCGAGATCACCGTGTCGGGCGACTCGGGTTTGACTGGCCGCATCGTGGGACTGGACAAGCCGGTCGCTCGGGTCACGACGGAAATTCCTCCATATCCCAGTATGAGTGCTTCGTTGGTCCGCCGCAAACGACGAAGGTCTTTATTAAAAGAGGGCCCCACCGAACCGATCGTACTTTTGCCGTACTTGTTCTTCGATGTCCAATGTCTCCTGCCTCATCAGATTTCCCCCAGCGTTTTCCTTTACACGCGGAAACTTTACTTTCACAGAATTCGGCTTTAACCGCCCCCTGATCTTGCACCGGATAGTCCCCAACGGTGGCGAGACGGTAAAGTGTATCGTACATATTCGGTGCTGCAGCTTCGGTCCGTTGGATGTCAAATAGTGCAATCAGGTAGATCCCAATGGCATAGCTCGAAATTCCTGTGAAAACGGTAAGTTTTGGCCTATTTTCGCGTAACTATTCAGGTACCCCCTAGAGAAGGCGATTCAGCCATTTGACGGAATTTTGGTTCGAGGCATGTTGGGTGACGGAGATGGCCTGCGGCCATCTCCGTCATCTTGTCATATCGGTCGGAGGCC
>JAJZZP010000099.1 GCA_021797515.1 Bacillota bacterium
CCGGCACGCTTTTCTTCTGGCGGAATCACCCGATATCACCCAAGCCGCGCAAAATGCGCTCATTGACAGTGCCTTCGCTGGCACCGACCAGGGTTTATGCTTGCTTGCGCCGGTTGTTTGAAAACCCTGCCTGTACACGAGTCAGTCGGGAGCGAATTGCTGCTGGCATTCCGCTGGAAGAACGTCCTCACTCCGGCATATTAAAGGCCATCCATCGGCTGGAACGCGAAGGCTTCTACCGGGATATCCCGGCTCAAAGCGCCCAGCATGATACGGAATACGAAGTCGGAGAGTGAGCAAGGCCCACGCCATAGAAACAGGGCGGTTGTGTGAACGTGTGCGATGATCGTTGAAAGGTATCGGGGATCGGGAGACCTTCCCGATCCCCGATCATTCGTAATAGGGTCGGACAGATTTCCCCCGGACACGCACGGGATAGGACATTTTCAGTTTCCCGAAGGTTTAAGCATACCCCATCGTGTAACCCGGCAATGTCAGGCCACGGAATCGCAGGCTCCGTCGTTAGCAGTTCTTTCGGAAGTCGTTTGACCATTTTCCCCAATATTTCTTAGCTATTTGCAAAAGGTGGTTGACTTAGCGAAGCAGATATAATCAGGAATTTTCCCCGATTTATGCAATACATGATTGAATCCTGTTTCGAACCTGGTATGCTGTATTGTGCAAAACATGGCTGGAGGTTCATATGGCAGAAACGAATGGTTCTCATTAGTATCGGTTTGCCCGTTGTAGCGGGGCGTTGGTCTGAGAAGCGTCGTATCATCGACCGGCGAAGCGAGCAGTGATACGTAGATATTAGAGTGTACGCAAATCGCTTCCTAATTACAGATAGACAAAGAACCTCGATTCCGGCCGAATTCAATGCAGCAAATTCGAAGGAGGGCAAGGGGAAACGCAATGTTAGTTTTTTTGACTGCACGCTGCAAAAAAAATTATATGACCGTCCTGACCATTAGAAGTGTATTTTTATCTTGTCTTCCTTCTTTAACAAGTATTCCAAATGGTCGCAAAATGGTGTGGGTCATCGTCTTGCTTGGACTATTTATGGCAATTCACCGTTGACGTCAAGGTCGGCGACATCTTCGACCAGGCGGCACTGAAGATTATAGCGTTTAACGAATACTTTGACACGCCGGTCGATGACGTGGTCATTTCGGCTAAGACCCTTAACGGGATTTATATCAACAATTGCGTCAAGTAGTTGGATTTCACCGAAGAATGGAGACAGCAATTGGTTGCTCGGGAATATATACAGTGCGAGGTATGCGGAACTGTTACCTTACTCAGAGTCCAACTTGGTCAAACTATTCGACGGTACTCCGTTCAGGTGCCGTGTGGTCACTGTCGAATAGTAATGGAAGCGCATGTTATTCAGGAAGAAACGACCGGAACATACGACATAACGTTTACAAACGCGCAGAGATGGCAAGAAGACCCATCCGCCGCATACTACCTTGAAAGTTCTTCGGAATTCATCACTCAAAAGCTCGTCGCCTATTCCGATGGCCTGGATGAGCGGATATCCCCTTATATGCGAGCTAGCCAGGACGTAGGGTTCAGCAATTTTCCCTTGATGATGACGCTGATCAACACCGTGTGGCAGCGCTCCGAAGATGGTTGGCCACGTCTTCGGCGAATCCCGCAGTTGTATCATGCCGGCAGCATGGATTTCCTGGCCAACGAGTTAAAACACTATATCGGTAACAATCCCCAACTCCCATTATTCAACGAACTCGACTTTTTCCGCGCGATCCACTGGATCTTGTTGAGGTTCTGGGAGCCTTTCGTGATAGGGGAGCCGCCGCTAATCGAACAGGCGTTGGGCATCTCTAAGGCGATTTCCGGTTATTCGGCAAAACAAATAACTGAGATTACAACACATTTCTTGGCGGTTCTCCCCGACTTGGATCAAGAAATTTCTGAGCGAATGGCACAATTTATGCATGTTGCCAATACGCTTGTGCCTGCCTATACCCTCCAGTTCTATAGTGACGTTGAAGCCAACGGGCACGACATTCTCGATAAATACGGCTTGAGCACTGCCCGATTTGAAGAGGTTAAAGGCTTGTATCAGGATTTGTTCGAGACAATCTTTCGCTTGTCTCCATTGATGGTGGCGCACAACAACATCATCCATCGCGGTAGTATCGATGCCATGTCGGAGGGGTTTGGGCGAACGACCACCATTGCACAATTCACCGAGTTACGAACCGGCAACAAGGTGGATAAGCTGACTAATCCTAAAAAGCCGCGCGAGACGCTCGATTACCTTATCGAGTTGCCTGTAAGCACAGCTTTGCGGAATGCGATTGGCCATGCCCGATGGTCCTATGACCCTGTGAGTCAGCTTGTCACCTATGACCGGGGTAAGAGCTTTCTGTTGGAATTCGCCTTGGAAGTTCCCCACCTTTTGCGGGCGATGCTTGGTCTATGGGAATTAGTTTATAAGACACGCGAATGGGATTATGTAAGTCATGGGGTTCTGCCGTCTCTCGATTTTTCCCGACTGATGACACCTTCGGTTTTGCGCAACAGAGGCAAGGACCAACAGCGTAAAAGTAAAAAATCTATCGAGAAGCGCAATCGTAAGCAGAGTCGCCGCAAGCGTTGATCTCGAAACAGCAAGGGCAAATTCACAACGGTCATGTCGTTTTGTTCCGGTAAGTGAAACGATAGACGGTGCTCGTTTAGATCTGGCTTTGGAAATGTGCATCCAATCGCACCCTCATACTGCAGGGTGAACTTCTAGTTTTTTAGAACATACATAAGACATGAGCATCACACTGCAGCTGTCAATATGGAACTCGTTTGTCGTTATGGTTTGATTAGGGCTACGCCCCATGGGGGGGTGTGCGTTGGATTGAATGCAGGCGATCAACAACCCAGAGGCAATTCCGGTTTTCATGTGACGCTGATTAAAGCGGTAGACAAATTCTTCAAGGTACAGGTGGCTCCGGTCGCATCCGCGCCCGGGGTATTTGCCATCGATAAACGTTTTCGAGAGGCTCGTAAATTTGCTGCACCACACCCCTTGTCGAGGATCTCGAGCACCGTTCTTTCCTTCAGATCCGGCAAGGCGTCCATGAAAATATGGCGTGCATGTTCTTGGATGTCGAGGCTCATTCCCACGACAACCGGATCTTGGTCAGTGTCCCGGCCCCGTTTCCCCAATCCATGACTCACGCCACCAAAATAGGCATCATTCAATTCGACGAGTCCGCCCAATTGGGTAGCGAGCATGGCGGTCATGGCCTGTTGGATTTTATGGTGTAAGAGCCATCCCGTGTCGTAGCGAAGTCCGTGTTCGCGGCTTAGTGCCGACGCGGATTTGCCCTCTTTATCGACAATGCAGCATTTCCTCTTGTTTCCTCTTCAGGGGACGAGGTCGGAGCAGTTCTCCTTAGCCAACCCAAAGATCTGGCAATCCCATGAGGCGCCCCAGGCCCAAACGCTCGTATTGGTAGAAGATCCCATAGACGCCATGGCTCTGCATGCCGCCCTGTTGACAGATCACCGCGACCCTAGCGATTTCGTCATCCGCGCCAGTGCGGGGGAGGCACTCAATCCGGTGCACTGGGAGGGGACGTGGGAACACATTGTCACGGCCTTTGATCGGGATGCCGCCGGGGAGCGGTTCAGCCAGAAAGTGCGGCAGGCCAATCCGGACCACGATGTGAGACGGCTGACACCCCCACCAGGGCATAACGACTGGGCAGAAGCCTGGGCCCACGTGGTCAACCGACATCGGACCAGCCAATCCGCCCGGGAATCGGAAACAGACTACGAAGCCAGCACGGATTAAAGAAAACGCTACAAAAGGGCCCAATTCTGCCGAATGGCCTGGCCTCGGGCGGGATGACGCATTCTGGACGCATTGTCGCCGTCATCGCTCTCTTAACCGGGTCAGCCTTGCCAGCCCCAAGGGTCACGGCACATATTAATCAGCACGTATCCAGCAGCGGTTGGATCACGTTCTACTTATGGCCTTTGCTGTCGGTACCGGGAGTGCTTCGACGAGCACGATACCAGGGAACCCATGTACGGTTGTTTTTCTCTAATTAAAGATACAAGCAAGGTGGAGCCAACCCCTCTCCGCGCCAAAACAGCATAGACCACGAGCCAGAAATGATCTAACACAATTCGACTCATGCGGCAGTCGCGCTCTTTGGATCGACCATACCTTAACCGGTTCGCGAAGATTACCACAACCAGTACGGAATGGGGCGCAACATGACCCATCGTCGATCAAGATACGCTATGGCTTCGTCGAGATTTGTACACTCTGTGGCCTTGCTGGATCGTTCACCTTCCGAAATATCGTCAATCACAGACCATGCATCATCTTTGGCGCGTGCTATGCCGATCAGACACGTGGAGTCTGTGAGATGTCGGGGAACCACAAGCCAGATTTGCATACGGAGATCGCCACGTTTTTCCACAGCATCGCGAAAGACTTCGAGCGTGCCTCGGACGTGGGCGGTTAGCAACTGAGTGAAGTGGGCGGTCCACAGCTTCAAGAGGCGATCGAAATCGTTGGTAGTATGAATGGCGGACAAAATAACCAGAACACTGTCGTCATCAGGTTGTGCAAACGTGTCGTTAGAGAGCCAAATTTCCAGATAACGAAACATTTGAGGCACATCGGACGCCATGGCATAAATTTTTGCTAGGGTGAAATGAAGCCAAGGCCCCTGCTGTTCGACTTCATGATCCAGAGCTAGGGTGGCCCATTTCAGACAAGCGGTCAATCGGAGAGTCGGCAGGGTCAGTCTCGGCAGCGATTGCTGGGATGCCATCCCGCGTCTCTGAAGCGAATTTCTTTGCCCCGGAATGAGGTCCAAAAGGTAGGCACGTTCTGTTTCATCGTATAGGCGTTTCAGCATTTCGGTTCTGGCTCCCGGAGCCGAGGGCCAGGATTTCAAGGCTTCCTCCATGAGTTGCGATGCGTCATCGAGATCGGTCATCATGGTCGATTGCGTCCAGTATCGAACGCCAGTGGCCCATTGTGCGGATAGTTTATCGAGAGCCTGTCGATGCTCGTCGTACCGCTCAGCAAATCGAATGTCGACTTGTTTATGGATTTGAACTAACGCAACCACAGAAAAGATCACCACGACAAGACCACTGAACGTGGCGAGGGCTCCGAGTAATGCGCCCAACACGGACAAATTGGCCAAAGACATCTTCATGCACTCCCTTTCCCTACAGTATGACAGGATTCGATTCGAGACATCGATGCCAAATTCCTTGTTGATGGGACGTTCGCGATGTCAATGAGAAAAAGATCAGGGGCTAGCATTTCCCGCCACAGGTCGGTACAATCTGTCACTGAGGAGTGAGAACCAGATGCCCATCATTACATTTGGCACAACCACCATACCCTACGCCATTGAGGAACGGCCCCGTCGCCAACACCCCGCCATACAGATTGATGCCACGCGACAGGTCACTGTCCTCATTCCACAGGGCTTTGATCCCAACCAAGTGGAGCCTCTCCTGCACCGCAAGGCTCGATGGCTTCTCAAGCATTTGACCACACCTCAACAGCAATATACCGCACCTGCCAAGGACTTTGTCAGCGGAGAAGGCTTCTTACTCCGTGGACATCCCTTACGGCTCAAAGTGCAGCGGAATGACGCTATAGAGCCGAATGTTACTTTGGAGGGTCGGAAGCTGCTGGTCACCAGTCCGTTAATTCGGGTAGCTCAACAACCGATTCTCGTTCGAGAGATCCTCACCCAATGGTACATGCAGCAAGCTCTAGAACTGTTCCCCGAGCGCATCAACCACTATGCCCCGATGGTGGGAGCTAGTCCTACACGGTTCAAGATCGCGGAGTACAAATCCCGGTGGGGCTTCTGCCGAGAGGATGGACTCATTGCCCTAAATTGGCGCATCATCCAAGCCCCACTCTCCGTCATTGATTACGTCATTGTCCATGAACTGACTCATCGACGTTACCCGCATCATCGCCAGACGTTTTGGGATGCAGTGCGGGTCATTCTCCCGGATTTTGAGGTGCGGAAGCAGTGGCTTCGGGATCATGGAGCGGAGTTAGGGTGGTAGAAACCCGACAACGAAATTAGCCGTCTGACTCCAGCGTGACCTTCAGGTTATTAATCAAATTTTTGCCAATGGATATCACTCGTTCAGCAGACATGGTATCTATGGGCAATCCATGTACACCTTGGTTGAGCAGTGGCAAAATGTCTTTGATAAGTGTGTATTCGCCGTGGGAGATTTGCTGTTTGGCACGGAGTAAGTCGAGAATTCGTCCAATGCCCGTATATCTAATATGTTCCTCGTTAGAACCTGCCGCCCTGAGTTCTCTTTCTAAGTCAAGTCGCACAGCCGCGAGTGCTAAATTAGGATCCTCTTTGAGGAGCAACTCATAACTGAGCAGTCCCTGTCCAATAGAATCAGCTTGGATAGGCTCAGACTCAATAATACCCTGTTCCTCCGCTAGTTTCTGAATTGCGTCTATCTGAGCTTTGAAATCCATTTTGATCCCACCGGGGAGTTCCAAGTGTTGTAATAAAGGAAGAGCCCATGGTACTCCCATGAGTATTAGAAGCATTACGCTTATGTAATCAACGGTGAGTTTAGGGTCATCCATATGGAGGACAAGAAGTGTCCCTGCTGTGACGGAAAATAAACTTGATAAAGTAATTTGGCACCACCGACGAGGTTCATGATTTTTCATGGATATCACCGTTACTATTGTCTATGTTGGAATCTGGGGGGATAAGCGGTCTCGGGGGCGAGGGGAATTGCAACCATAACTCAGGCAAAGATCGAATCTCTCCAATTGTCATCAGGAGCCAAGACTCAGCATCAGTGGGTGTATAGATTGTCTGTGTTCCAAAGTGATGGGTTGGATTGGTGAGTGTAGCGATGTTATGCAGAGCGATAGCATGACTGCAAAGGCGCATATTGTCATTGGTAATATGGGGCTTCGATTTGGTTTTCCCCTCTGGCGCATTGCACTGTGGAATTCCGGAATTCAAATTTTGTAAGAGCACATTGATGTCTTCTTGCTTGTCTGGCGCGATATATCCCCACACAGCAAGCCACGTGCGAAGTGCTCCATCGACCACATCGCGGAGAGCGTTGACGCCATTCGTAATGATAGATGCTGAATTGGATTGCCTGAGAATGGCTTGTTCTGCGTCGCGCAGGCGTTGATGGACGCGTTTCCAAGTTGTCCGAGCCGGTTCGTTCAATGAAGCTAGTGATTTCGGTAATGAGGTGTTAAGTGGCACCAACCTGGTTTCCGGGTAGCCGAGTTGTGGGAGTACCTTGGTATACCAGTGGGATTGATCAATAGAGATGACTTGTGTGGTCGTTCGAATAATGCGTCTGCCATTCAAACAAAGGTCAGGCGACAGCCAAACATCAAAAGAGATTCGTATTTGGCCGACTTTCTGAAGTAGGTCGATAAAGCTTAGGGTAACTGGTAACATACAGAAACTACCGGTACCATCACCAATGAAATATCGCAACCCGGAAGTAAACGCAGGATAAGAATCATTTGACTTATATATCGAGACCGCTAAAGCTTCG
The DNA here is from genome assembly GCA_021797515.1 of Bacillota bacterium. GTDB lineage: Bacteria > Bacillota > Sulfobacillia > Sulfobacillales > Sulfobacillaceae > Sulfobacillus_C. The sequence continues at coordinate 7,582 of JAJZZP010000099.1, forward strand.
ATTTCGGAACCGAATAATTGGGTTTTTGTATGGCCATCTCGTGATTCTGAAAATAGTTTTGGATAAAATATCAGGTGTGGTGCTTCTGCACCACCGTGACCCGTAACATCTTGCGGTGCGAGCCGAAGGCGATAACTCTCTTTTTGATTCTCAACTAGGTCAAAAATAGCTTCGTTAACCATGACATCCTCCATATTAGAATGTATTGGACGTTGCTTATCTCTACGAAAGACGTACTCTCCCTAACTCCATCAACTGGCCCGTCAACCGATCCAACATACCAGACTCCATGACCCCGGCAACCCGCAACTGCCTTCGAATAAACTTCTGCATTTCCCGTTGGACATCCTCCTTCACCTGCCAATCGATGACGCGTAGTCCCTGAAGTCCTTCCACAATCGATTCAGCCAGAGCGGTCATGGATTCCGCGCGGTCTCCTGTGACATCTAACACCGCGGTCAACAAACTCCTAAACGCGGACACCGTAGGGGACAGCCCATCGCTTTGACTCCCTTGAACAATATCCCGGGCGTCATCCCGCATGGCCGCCATCTGTTGCAAGAGGTCTGCCAACGTAATGCGGAGTTGACGGTATTGCTGAATCAACTCGTCTAACCGTTGTCGCAACGATGTCCACGCCACAGGGTTTTCCTTCTGACGCACTCGAATTTCATGGCGCAAGGCGTGTTCCATTTCATGGGCTCGAGCTTCGGGATTGGGAAGCCCTTCTAAGATTTTTTGATGAAACGCAGGATCGAGAATGGAGATCGGGTCTAAAAGGCTGGTAACGCCCGAAGACCGAATATGGTCATCAATCAGTTGACGCACCTTGGCTCCCACACCAGAGAGATCCAATGTCTTCTGCCGATAACGATTCTTAGCCGCTGTGCGAAGTTTCCCGAGCCAGCGCATGTCATCGAGATACGGCGCAGCCACAGGATCTGGCATGACCCGGTCTAAGTGCTTAGCAAACTGCAAAAACGCGTTGTCAAAATGGAGCCGCACATCTTCGGGTTCCAAGTGTCGAACCAAAGCATCGAGATCATCTCGGTCAATGCCATCAAAGATGCGCATCACGGTCCGATGCGTCTGTTCCAAGGCAGGGAGATCATCCGTCAGGGGATGTAGAATATCCTGCACGTCGACGGCATCAAAGATCCCCAGGGCCTCATCTAATAAGCTGCCAATGCCGTAATAATCCACCACCAGACCATAGGTCTTGCCGGGGGCTGGACGATTCACACGGGCAATGGCTTGGAGGAGCGTATGTTCCCGCAGTCCATCATCCAGATAGAGGACTTGTTCCACGGGTGCATCAAAACCGGTGATGAGCTTGTCGCACACGACCAGAATCGCCAAGGGATCAGCCCCTAGCGGTTGCTTAAATCGATCAATCAGGGTCGCTTCCTGGTCCGATGTGAGCTTGTATGGCTTCATGCGGTCATCGTCATCATTGGTCACCGAGATGACGACGGCACTCTCGGGCGCATGGAGCCGTTTAAGGGTCTCATGGTAGAGCACCGCCGTGTCTCGATCTATGGCTACCACTTGGGCTTTGAACCCATTGGGTTGGATATGCGTCTCATAGTGCTGAATCAAATCCAGGCAGATCTGTTCAATGCGTTGGGGACTGCGGATAATGCTTCTCAGATTGGCATAGCGTTGTTTAATGGCTTCCCGTTCCTCATCGTTGTAGTCATGAAATACTCGATCAAATAGCGCATCGAGCGAGTGTCCTTCCACCTGCACATCGGGGAGCCGGGATTCATAGAAGATCGGCACAGTAGCTCCATCATCCACGGACTGCTTGATGGTATAGGTATCAATGTACGATCCAAAGGTCTGCGGGGTACTGCGATCTTTTTTATCAATCGGGGTGCCGGTAAACCCCAGAAAACACGCATGCGGAAGTGCCACCCGCATATTATGTGCCAAGCCCTGATATTGGGTGCGGTGTGCCTCGTCCACCATGACAAAGAGATTGCTATCTTCGCTCAGGATGGGGTGCTGGGCTGATGGGGCGGTCTTCGGGACCTGAAACTTTTGAACGGTCGTCATCAGCGTTTGACCCGGCCCGCCCTGCTGGAGTCGATGCCGCAGATCGTGAATGCTGTCGACCCGCACCGGATTGGGGAAGCCACAGCGTTGGAAGGTTCCGGAAATCTGGCGGTCGAGATCTCTGCGATCTGTCACCACCAGAATTGTGGGGTTCTGGAGACCGGGAATCCTCCGCAGCTTCAACGCCAGATAGACCATGGTCAAGGACTTTCCCGATCCTTGGGTATGCCACACTACGCCACCCCGTTGCTGATTGTTCGGGGCCTGGATAATCCGATTCAGGGCTTTCGTCACGGCTCGCCACTGTGGATACCGGGCGACTTTTTTAATGATCGTGTGGCCATCGGGTTCAAACACGACAAAGTTGCGCGTCAAATCCAAGAGGTGACGAGGAGTCAAAGCTCCCGCCAGTAGGGTATCTTGCGGCAACGCATTCGAGCCCAGATCGTCTGCCGTCCATGGATAGGGATCTTTCCATTCCGCCCAATGCCGTGCCGGCGCTTGAATCGGAGCGAGCCGGGCCCCTTGACCCCAGATGGCCACACAGAGTTGATTCGTCCAAAAGAGTTGGGGCACTTCCCGTTGATACCGTACCAGCTGATCGACTGACTCTTCGAGGGGATGAGATACCAAGGCCGGATTCTTGGCTTCGATGACCACCAAGGGAAGGCCATTCACAAACAACACGAGGTCAGCTCGGATCTTTTCTCGGCCATGCACCCCAAACTGATCGACCACCACAAACTCATTATTGGATGGGTCGTCCCAATCAATGAGTCGAACCGTCTGGTGGCGACGTCCCGAACCGAGATCCTGTTCTAAACTGAAGTACGTGGTCAGGTCCTGATGCACCTGAGCATTGGCTTCCAAGAGGCTGGTGGCGTTGACTTGCGTGACCCGGCGCACGGCTTGAACCGTGTTGTCCATGGAAATCCAGGGGTTAAGACGTTTGATGGCCGCGAAGAGACGTTGCGGCAAGGTGGCGTATGCTAAGGAGTCCCGCTCTTGGTCGATAGCGGAGCCGGGGATATGCGTCCAGCCCAATTGGATCAGACGGCGCAGGGCGGGGGATTCGGAGAGGTGGGATTCAGACCAATGGTTAGACATGGGTTACTCCTTCTACGGCGGGGTGTTTTGTGAGAAGCATTGAAAGGAGAGCCGTTTTTAAAGAGGTAATCCTATCTTTCTCTGCACTGTAAGACGCTTTAAGTTTCTGAATTGCATGCACAAAAGTAATAATCTTAGTCTGTTCTTGCACGGGAGGAACCGGAACTAATATTTCCATTAGATTAGATGCGCTAATGTTGGCTTGGCTAACCCCAGGAGTAATTATTTGCCGGATTTGTTGTTGACCTTTTTCAGAGTTTAGAAATAACGTAAGGAAATTTCCTATTATAGCGTTGCTATTTGGTTTGAGCCGAATTAAATAAGAGGCGAACGTTAGAGGAAAGATTAGATTAGCATGGTAACAAGCAGATTTTCCTACCAAATCAAGGCTGTTTGTGCGATTGAATAGGACGTCGCCGTCTTCCAAGATGTAGTCTGGGGTTACATCAATATGAGACAAGAATTTGACATTCGATATGTCCAAGATGCCATGTCGGATGTTATTCATTCGTAGAACTGGTATACCATTAGCAGGTTTGGATGCCATTAAAGGTAGAGACAGTCCGTACTGTGCTTTAAGAAGAACAGATTTTAGTGGGAGTATAGACCAATGTGTTGGGACGCTACCGATGCTAGGATGCGTACCATATTCAGACTGGTTGATTCCACGGGAAAGCAGGTGTTCTATAATTTGGCCCTCTAGTCGGGTTAAGGTGTCTAATGACAATCTTAGCGAGTCCATCACCGCATCCACACTCCCCAAAATCTCCGCAATGCGCCGTTGCACGGGGAGCGGGGGGAGGGGGATCGGGATATCCAATACATGTTCTGGAACAACCCTCATACGACTTCCAGTGGTGCCAGATTGACGTAACACTAATTGTTCTTGAAAACCTGTATTGTTGAACACGTGATAGTAAAAGGGCAACTCGACAATAGAAGGGTCTTTAGGTCGGAGGACGATAAACTCGGTAGAACAAACATTTTGAACGTTGCTAAGTGGTTCCACCTGCCAAACGCGCAATATGCGGGGGTTCAATTTTGATATTAAAATGGACGGCTGATTGATGACAAACTTGTTGCTAAGTATATCACGTCCCTTCTGAAGTATTGGTGACTCGGCTTTATCAAAACTAGGGATACTATAATGCATAAAAGTTTCATCGGAACGACTAGATGGTGCAACGCTAGTATTGGATATCAAAAACACCTCGCCAAGAGGTATCATAACCGATTTATTCATACCCCAACTCCTTCAGATACCCATACATCTTCGCTTCCAGTTCAGCCCGTTCGGCCTCCAGTTCTCTTAGTTCCTGAATGACGGCTCCAATGTCCACCACCTCAGCCTCTTTGGTGATGCCCACGTATCGGGAGATGTTGAGGTTGTAATCGTTTTGCCGGATCTCATCCAACGAGACGACCCGCGCATAGTTCTCGAGGTCCTGATAGGTTAAGTACGCCTCCACGATCTTGGCGATATCTTCGGGACGCAGCGAATTCTGATTCTTGCCGGCTTGGAAGTCTCGCGATCCATCAATAAACAAAACCCTGTTCTGATGACTGGCAGGTCGAGACTTTTGAATGATCAAGATACTGGCGGGAATTCCAGTGCCATAAAAGAGATTCGGAGGGAGTCCGATTACGGCATCGATGAGGTTCTGCTCCAAGAGTCCCTGCCGGATGTGCTGCTCGCTGTTGCCCCGGAATAAGATCCCATGCGGCATGACCACGCCGAGCCGTCCGGTAATGTTTAAACTGGCGACCATATGCTGCACAAAGGCGAGATCCCCATAACTTTTAGGAGGTAGTCCATACGGGAAGCGTCCATAGGCATCGTGTTCAGCCACCTCGCGTCCCCAATCTTTTAAACTGAAGGGAGGATTGGCAATCACCCGGTCAAACAGCATCAACTCACCATGTTCCACGAGTTTGGGGTCACGGATGGTATCGCCTTTTTCAATCCGTGCATCAACCAAGCCATGAAGCAATATGTTCATTTTGCAAATGCTCCATGTATTGAGATTCTTTTCTTGCCCATAGAGACTCACGTTCTTGGCATTGCCACCATGGGACTCGATATAGTGGACGGATTCAATGAGCATGCCACCTGAGCCTACCGTGGGGTCACAAATCCGCATGCCTTCTGCAGGCTGGAGGAGTGCGACGATCAGTTGCACGACACCACGCGGAGTATAAAACTCGCCACCCTTTTTGCCAGCATCATCTGCAAATTCTGCGATGAGATACTCATACGCACGTCCGAGCATATCCGGTTCTGGGAGGTCTCGATTCCCGATGCGGATCTGACTAAAGTGTGCCAAGAGGCGCAATAAGACCTGGTCGGGAAGCCGTTCCTTATGGTTGAAATCAATGCTGACGAGGACGCCTTCCAGTCTACGATTTTGTTCTTCCAAGGCTTCAAACGCTTTATTAATAGCGGCTCCCACGTTGACTGCGATCGTGCGGAGATGACTCCATCGAGCCCGTTCCGGGACGAAGAATTGGTATTCCACCGGCTCATCCGGATCTGCACCGGGGACATCTTCCAGGGCTGCACGTTCTTCATCAAAGACATCATTGAGCCGTTTCAAGAACAGGAGCCCAAAGATGTACTGCTTGTAGTCAGCGGAATCAATACTACCTCGGAGGATATTAGCAGACTCCCAGAGATGGGATTCGAGTGCTTGGAGCGTCAAAGCCACGGCTATTGGAATCTCCTTTCATTCACCATATCATTTGTGTATAGTCAGATCATACCGCATTTGGGTGGGATGATGGAGAACTTTGTGTGATTTGTACAGAGGGGTGTGGTGAATGCGGGAGCCATGGGAATGGACACAAAACGATCTTCAACGCTTGGTCGATGACCAGGTCATGGAAAACTTGACATTGGAATATAAATCTTGTCCTAGTCTGGCTAGGACAGAGCCAGCAAAAAAAGAATTGTCCAAGGATATCTCGGCGTTTGCAAATGCCGCTGGGGGGACGATTGTGTATGGAATCAAGGAGGGAGACAAACCGAAACAGCATCTTCCGGTGGCCTTGGATGAGGGATATAATGCGAAAGAGATTAGCCGAGAATGGTTGGAAAGTGTCATCAATTCTACCATTCATCCCCGCATTGACGGAATCCGCATAAATCCGGTATTGCTGTCTACCGGAACAGAGATCTATGTCGTCTATATTCCACAGAGCATGCGTGCCCCACACATGGCATCCGACAATCGATACTATAAGCGCTTTAATTTTCAGTCACTGCCAATGGAAGACTACGAAGTGCGGGACGTGATGAACCGTGCGACGAGCCCGACCCTACGAGCCCGTTTGTTCCTATCGGATCGCGAACTGTGTCCAGGGAACGACGTACCCTTGGTGTATTCAACCGTTAATGCGCCCCATTCCGAACCTCTTGAATTTCAGGTCAAGGTAAGCAATCTGTCGCCCTCTCCGGCCGAATATGTACTCTATCAGGTAGCTCTCGACCCCCGGTGGGGCGTAGTGTCTGTACCGACGCAGATTGCGCAAAGTTCCTGTACTTTAACAGTGGGGCCGGAGAGCTACGAGGCGAAGTGTCTGATTAGGAAGCAATCAATTCCTGGAGACTTTCCCCTCTGGCAAGACATTGAGTTAAATGTCATGTTCGACATTAAACTGACGGTGCCAAAAGAAGAACCGCGCTTGTACTTTATCAGCATGCGAATGGATTCTCCGAGAATGCAGAGCCGCATTCAAGTGATGAGATTATTGAAAACCGGAGACCGGTTGGTCGTGACTGAGGATTAATGAGTCGGACTTTTGTTCGCCACAGTTTACACCTTAAGGTGACACGGCCACACAAGTTCAGATTATCAATACCACTAATACATAGAGACGGAGGTCAGGCAACATCATCGCACACCTGCATTTTCTCTTAGCAATGCGACCAATGCTAACCGTGTGTGATTTCCACCAAAGCCACCACTCGGACGGCAATAGCTTCTCTTCGCCCAAGATAGCCCGTTCCTTCGGATGTTTTCCCTTTGGTCCCCACTTGATCGAGCGCAATGGCTAGGGCCTCAGCAATATTGTGGCGTATAGCCGGGAAGTGGGGTTTAAGTTTCGGCTGTTCCGCTTCCACCACCATGTCCACATTGTGAATGGTGGCTTGTTTGGTGTGGAGAAGTGGTTGGAACCGGTATTACGGCAATCCATCCGATAAGTCCCGGGCAACGTGTCATGGTTCATCCCTCTTTATGGTGTGTCCCTGGCTTAGGAACTCAGGATAATTCTAATACAATAGAAGGTGTTCCGATGCCTTCTCCCAGAAATGTGAGATGCCCTAAGCCTGGGGTGAGTTTTTACGTCTCACGACGATCGACAATCTGTCTGATGGATGCGGGTTAACCACTCCTCATAGGTTTGCAAGCGGAGGGGTGTGGAGGTAGATGCCCAGGATCGGTTCCTCAACCAGTAGAGTAAGGCGGACATCTGGGGATGGGCTAAACGTAGCCCTGGCGCCAACCCGGGAATCCTCGGGATAGGCTGGGGCATGAGGGCGTTCCACTGCGCACATAATGTTAATACGGCTTGTGCGGTGCCAATCAGTTCATAAGTCTGACCGGAAGACACCTGGGGATGCTCAAAGGCCCACCGGGCCATGTTCCCCACATCCATGAGCGTTGTTAAGGGAACGGGATGATCCGGGGCCATGACAGCCCGCAAGGTGGCGAGAAACCATCGTCCCACCCACAAACGATGGCGTGACAGAATCCGTTGAATGGGGCGGGGAAACGGTAAAGAGGCTCCCAGAAAATCATCCATGAAGAGCCCCGGCCGCAAAATCGTAAACGGCAGACCTGATTGTCGCAGCAACGTTTCCAAAAAGGCTTTGCCATCAATGGCCGGTACATTTTTCGGGTGCTCGGCACCCAACCCTGACGTATAGACGATATGCGGCGTCCCCGCTGCGCCCGCGGCTTTCAGCACATGCATTCCCAGTGAGATTTCGTGATGCATCCCCCCTTCCCAAAAATTTTGCACGCTAAAGATTCCGTCGGCGCCTTGAAAGATCGGTTTTAACGTCTCCGGATCTGCCATATCCCCCCGCATGACGTCCGCTCCGCACTGGGATAACTGCCGCGCCTGATCCCCTTCAGGATGGCGGGTCACGGCCCGCACCGTCCAACCCGCAGCCAGGCCTTGTCGCGCCACATATCCCCCTTGATTGCCGGCGGCTCCCAACACCACAATTCGTCGCCACCTGGTCATCAGGACGGTGTCTGATGACGCCGGCGTCCCCAGGCTTTCCACAACACGAAGCCGGCGACCCCGGTGGCCTGAATGGTGAGGTAGGCCCAGGGGGCCTGAGCCGGCGGCAGGGGGAGGAGAGTGAATTGCGCGACCATATGGGCCACGCCGCACCCCAAGGCTGCAAGACGGCGTCCTATTGCCGAAGACGGGGGGCCCAGGAAGACGGCTAAGGCGACCCACAAACTGAGATTGGTGCCATCGGAAAAAAACGTCACCAGGACGAGGGCAAAGATCA
>JAJZZP010000149.1 GCA_021797515.1 Bacillota bacterium
TGGACGTCGAGGATGGAGGTGTATTCATACCCGGATAATTCACCATCCGATAGGCTAACTCCTTTGCGGAATATTCTGTCTATTTGAATAACCATTTACCATATATTGACACGCGGAGTCTGGGTTACAACGCAAGGTCAACGCGCGCAATCGGGATAGCGCCAATAAATAGTTTGGAAAGTCGTGAACACGAGGCGTCGGCGTAGATGGTTCCCGTTTAGCTCGGACCGGTGGGTTGCGGTCGAACCTCAGATAACCATAACTAGCTGATGGCACATCACCATCAGAATATCACCACCTAAGACGTCATCATCGTCGTTCTCGCGATGATTTTGCCCTTGAAGCCTTGGTGAACGCATTTGGCCAGATCACCAGCACCCTCAACAACATTCCATAAGGGGCAACGCCTTTGTGGAAATCGTACTGGTTCTCCCCTTATTTTGGGTGCTCATTACCGGGTTGATGGGGACGTTTCAATATATTGCTTAGAGTTATGCCGTAGGGCAGCCGGCAGAAACTGGGGTCGTCGCATTGCCGGGGGAGCGCCCATTACCATGGTCCAACAAAACGTATTGCAGGTACTCTCTCAAGACCGGTACAGCACGGTGGGAATCACCGTTGCCACTAATGAGAATGCCGGGGTGGATTCGCCCTATGGAACCGCAAAGAAGGCCGAACCCAGACACGGCTGTCCATTGAGCGGCCGGAACACCAGAATCCGTTATGGAACCACACGATCCGGGTCCGGACCCCAATAGAGATGAGCACGTAGGTTAAAATTTCATGGCTCCTAAAGTCCCCCGGTCAAGCCATCCCAAAGGGGACGCATATTCCCTGGTCAAAAAAGGGAGCGTCAAAAAATCAGAAACCCCATCGCCTCGAAATCGTAATGCCATCAGGAACTGCGGTAGAGTTTAGTGAGGACAAACTCTTTGTGACCCAACACCTCTGTTGCGGTCAGGCGCCCGTTCAAATTCCGAAACATCATGTCCAACAAAGCCTGTCCTGCTTGTTTCAACGTCATTTCCATGGATAAGAGCCCGGAAAGGTCCACATCGATGTGTTCGGCCATCGATTTTGCCGTGCTGGGGTTCGCTGTCGTTTTCAATACCGGCACGACGGGGTTCCCAACGATATTGCCTTGACCTGTCGTAAAGAAGTGAAACACCGAACCCGCCGCTCCCATGAGAGTAATAAATTCCGCAGCCGCAGACGACGAGTCCATAAAGTTGAGCCCTTTAACGGTCGGTGCTACCGCCGGGCCCAAGGCATCGACAATGGGGCTCGTCCCAGTCTTTTGAATATTACCCAAGGCTTTTTCCTCAATCGTGCTGAGTCCTCCCGCGATATTTCCTTGGGTCGGTTGCGATCCGAGCAAATCAACCCCTTGTGACCGCACTAACTCCTGATAATTTTCGTGCATCGCCAGATAACGGGAACGTACCGTGTCATTGATACAACGTTCTGCAATGATATGCTCCGCCCCGGTAATTTCCGTCGTCTCCCCAAAAATCACCCGCGCGCCATGATCCACCAACCAATCCAAGGCCACACCCACCGCAGGATTTGATCCCAGACCTGACGTCGTATCCGATTCGCCGCATTTCGTACTGAAAATGGCATCGGCAATCGGCACTTCTTCCCGCCGCAATTCGGAGGCATAGTACAAGAATTCCCGGGCTTGACGCACGGCTGAGGCAATCGTGTCCGTATCCCCATGCCCTTCGATGGAGAAGTCTGCCACGGGTTTCCCCGTCATGGCGATGCCATCGACGATCTTTTTGGTCCAGTTGGGTTCAATACCAATAACCACAGCGGCCGCAATATTCGCATTGGATCCCGTGCCAATGAGCGTGCGGAAATGCAAATCCAAATCTTCCCCGAATTGCAGCCGTCCATAGGGATGTGGTAAAGGCAATGTGCCCGGCGCCAGGTGCGCCACCCCTTCGACCGCCGCATTCGATAAGTCATCTACAGGAATGATGGCCACATAGTTGCGAGATCCCACTGCGCCATTGGCTCGGCGATAACCCCAAAATGTCGTCTGTTCCATGCTAAGCCCACCTCACACTTTTAATGTTGTGTACATGCACATGATTGCCGACCTCAATGGGCTGGGTGGCGACCCCAATCACTTCGTCGTACTCAATTACCTCGTCACCGCGATGCAACTCCTTCAAGGCTACTTTGTGGCCAAGCGGCACTGCATCCCGTAATGTAACTTGTGTTTCGTTCAGCGATCTTTGATAAACACCCGTGACGGCTTCTCCTGCCTGCAAATCACGCACCGCCACACCGACATCGTCATGGTCTTCGTGAACCAAAAATCCGTGGGCCACCTTATTTCCTCCTTATCAGGTATGTGGTCATAAATGTTTCGCCCATTTAAGCACGGTTCTCGCCTATACGATGTAATTGCCCGAGCATCCGCAGTCAAAGGTGGAAATGCGGAAATACAGAGGTCATTCGTCCAACACTCATCGTGGCAACGACTCTCACAAATGCAACTGCTTCATGGCTTCCATGGCTTGCGCCTTGGTTTCCAAATATAGATTTCGTCCATAGGCGTCGATGCCCACAATCAGTGGCCCGAAATCACGGACACGGAACTTCCATAGACATTCCGGCATCAGATCGCGCCACCATACTTCTTCGATGGCTTCGATTTGCATCGTTTCGGACGCTGCCGTGCCCCCGACCAACCCCAAGTACACGGCGTGGTGTTCCTGCAATAAACGCGTGGAATCCTCGAGCAGTCCGCCTTTGCCGGTAATCGCTTTCACCCCCTTTCTCAAGAGACCTCCGGTAAACCGGTTCATGCGGGTACTGGTGGTGGTGCCAATAGAGACTTTGATAAACTGATCGCCGTCCACTTTGACTCCAGGGGCCGTATGCAAACACACCGCCCCCGTAAGATCCGCCGGCACTTCAACGCCTTGGTCAAACATGCGAATCAGCGTGGCGTCGCGAAGGCCAAAAATGTGACCGGTTATCGTCACCACGTCTCCCGCGCGAAATGCCATGACGACCTCTTCCGTTAAGGGTGTGTTGACGTGATGTTCTGCCATGTGGCCATTCTCCTCTCTCGCTGCATCTTAAAATCCCACCACCATACTGCCGTCTGAGGCGATCACTAACCGGGCCCGGCGCGCGGCCCAACATTGAATATTGACCGCCACCGGATTTTGGGAAATATGCGTGGCCGCATGTTCGACATGGACGGCCAGTGCCGTATTGACGCCACCGAGGCCCATCGGGCCCAATCCACTGGCGTTAATGGCTTGCAGTAATTCGCCTTCCAAGCCGGCCACTTCCGGATCGGCATTGGACGAACCGCACGGTCGACTAATCGCTTTTTTGGCTAATACCATGCATAAATCGGCACTGCCGCCAATACCCACACCGACGATCACTGGCGGACACGGATTGCCCCCTGACCCAACGACACTCTCCACCACGAACCGCTTGATCCCCTGCACCCCGTCGGCCGGCAAGAGCATCCGAAAGTAGGTCATATTTTCCGATCCCGATCCTTTAGGCACCATCACGATCTGTACGTCGTCGCGTCCCGAAACAAATTCCCAGTGAATCACGGGGACACGGTACCCGCTATTGGTCTGATTGTTTTTCCGGGTAACGGGGGAGACCACACTGGATCGCAGAGGATGGGTCGCCGTCGCCTGTTCGGTCCCTTCTCGGATGGCCTGTTCCAAATGAACCGGATTGACCCCGCTATATTCTCCGACCTCAACGAAATACACCGGTATTCCGGTATCTTGACAAATTAACAAGTCTTCTTTGTCCGCCACATCAATATTGCGTTCAATGGTGCCCAGAACCGTACGACCCACGGCGGCCGTTTCGCGCCTTACCGCGTGAGATAATGCAGTACGGACGTCAGGCGGCAGGTCTTTTAACGCCTTGACATAAAGTGCGGCCACCGCCTCAACGACCTTTTGGTACCTATCGTTGGACCATGTGTTGTGAGAATTCATGAGACTTCGCCTCCCTGACCTGTGGTGGCACTTCACGGCTAAAGATCACGTCTTTGTAAAAAATTTTCATTCCGCCTGGCTTTTCATCGCTGGCTTGGAGATATACGTTCTTCAGCCAGTCCTCGTCATTCTCGGCGGGAAAATCGTCGCGGTAATGACTCCCACGGCTTTCCGTGCGAACCACAGCACTTTCCGTTACCATTTGCGAAACCTGGATCAAACTTTCCAGATTGAGGGCATCGGCCCACCGGAGATTGTACGCTTTAGCTCCCACGACACTAATCTGTTCAACCCGCTCAGCCAAGGCAGCGAGTGCCGTGCGACATTCTAAAAGGTCTTTCTCGCGCCGCACTAAACCGCACTTTTCCCACATCAGCATCCGTAATTCGGTCAACAAATGCGCAGGATTGTCCCCCGATGCAGTGTTCCAAAATCTCGCGTGATGGCGCGCCCGTAACTCCCACTTTTCATCCGGTAATGGGTTTAGGGGTAGTGCTGCCGCTTCCCGGCCAATCGCGTCGCCGACCCGGCGCCCGTAAATCGTCGACTCAGCGACCCCATTGCCCCCCAAACGATTTGCACCATGGACCCCCCCGGCATCTTCCCCCGCGACAAATAGGCCAGACAGACTCGAGTGACCATCGGGATCAATCGCGACTCCCCCCATGTGAAAGTGCGCGGTGGGAGACACTTCCACGGGTCCCGTCGCGAGATCAAATCCGATGTCCTGGACACGCTGAACCATGCCGGGAAAGGTTTTGCGGACAAATTCCGGGCCCAAATGACTCACGTCAATAAACACGCCCCCTTGAGGCCCTCCACGTCCCGCCATGATTTCCATATATCCCGCCCTGGCTACCACATCACGGGTCGCACGTTCCATGCGCTCGGGATCATAACGTGCCATATACCTTTCGCCTTGCGCATTATAGAGACGGCCCCCTGCTCCCCGCAGGCCCTCTTCCAACACGCTCCCGGTCACACGGCCCGCACCCGCCAAAAGACCCGTGGGATGATACTGCACCATTTCCATGTCCCGCATCAGGACTCCCGCCCGAAATGCCAAGGCCAACCCATCCTCCGATTTCTCTAACGAGGGTGCCGCAATTTTATACATCGTCGGCCCCCCTCCCGTCGCCAACAGGGTGGCACGCGCTGTGATGCCCAGAAATGTTCCGTGACGGATATCCAGTACCAAAGCCCCCATGACGCGCTCTCCATCGCTTATCAGCTCGACCGCCCGATGCTCTTCTAAAACGGCAATATTGCGGGCCAGCACCTGGTCTCGCAACCGTTCCATAATCTCAATCCCGGTCAAATCACCGCGGTGCACCGTCCGATCAAAACTCTGACCCGCGAACGCCTTTTGATGAATGGTGCCGTCCGGCCTGCGGTCGAAAAAACACCCGACACCGGCCTCCAGTTCATGAATTGTCGCCGGGGCATCATGGACGAGCGCCCACGTCAATTCCTGATCATTGATGTACCGACCGCCCTTTAGCGTGTCTGAAAAATGTCGTTCAATCGAATCCGCAGGGTCCAGAACCACATTAAATCCGCCCTGCACCATGCGAGTACACCCGCTTTTCCCCATCAACCCCTTGGTCACCACGAGAATTTTGAGGCGCGGGTTCATGTCGTAGGCGTGAATCGCGGCAAACAAACCGGCACCACCGCTTCCAAGAATCAAAACGTCCACCGATTCTGTGCGCATTAGATTTCCTCCTGTAGGATCCGTTGAAGTTTGGGGATAGGCCGTTTTTTGGGCCCTACCACTCTGCGGCGAATCAGGGTGCGTTTGAGGTGAGCAATGGCCCTGGTCGGCGCAATGTTTTTGGGACACACCTCGACGCAACTCATATGGGTATGACATTGCCAGACGCCGGCACGCGATTGACCCACGACTCTCAAACGTTCTTCCGTCTTGTCATCGCGCACATCCGCTATCAAGTTATACGCTCGGTTCAAAGCCGCTGGCCCCAAAAACTCCGGCACCATGCCGACCACATCGCACGCCGACAAACACAAGCCACAACTAATGCACTCCAGGCCCAGGTCAATCTCTTGTCGAATGTGACTGTCAAGCGGGGCGACTATCGGTGCGACGATTTCGGAACGTGGCTGTAAATAGGGCTCGATCATTCGGTATTTGGAAAAGAACCCCTCCATATCCACCACCAGGTCCTTGATGACGGGAACATGTCGCAAGGGTTGCAACGTGACGTCGCCACCTAACGGCTTTAGCGAGGTCCGACAGGCCAGGCCTTCTTTGCCATTAATCACCATGCCGCACGATCCACACATGCCCACACGGCATGAGCACCGAAACGACACCGTGGGATCCAACTCATTTTGAATGTAAAACAACGCATCCAAGACCGTTTGCTGTGCGAGTGACTCGACCGCAAATACCTGCTCTCCACTGGTGCGCGCAATTCTGACGGTTACTGTCAATGTTGTCACCTCGTAGCCTAAAAAATGAGAAACGGGCGATGATACCAAAATGCCCAGAGAATGTCGACGCCCCAGACCACCGTCACAATACCCAGGCACGAAAGCGTATAATCCAGCCATACCGCCCGGCCCTCCAATGTTTCCTTCAGAATCCCCCGCAACCCGTTGAGTCCGTGGTACACCACGACGATCAAGAGACCAATATCCAACGTGTCGTAAATCCCATGCGTCAGACGCGAAGCAATGACGTCGACCCGCGCGTTCATAAAGTGTTCCACCCAAAGATGCCCAGCCAAAAACACCAGCAACAAGAGACCAGAAAACCGCTGAAGGATCCATGCCCATGAGACTGGAGGAGTGGAAGATCTCGCGGTCGACACCTCGGGCTTGACGGGTGATGGTGTTGCCATAATTTCCTTCCTCCTATCCCACCAGGTGCGGCATTAAAGTCAATACCGCAATCAATACCATGATGGCCCCCACCGCCATCGAGAGCCAAATTGCGAAGCGATTTTCCCGGATCATCCATCCAAAATCCGCCACAATCAACCGGAGCCCATTTAAGACATGCACCAGAATAATGGCAAACAGCACCAAATCCGCGACAATAAAGATCGGTTGCTCCACGACCTTGGCCACGGCATTAAAGTCATGGGAGCCGGAAGGCAGTAGCACCGCGCTCAGGAGGCATAGGTGCAGATACAGGTACCCCAAAATGAGGAGCCCAGAGACGCGATGGGCCCAAAATGCCTTATATCCTCTGGTGTGTTTATGAGGCACGCACGATCCCTCCATAAATTTTTAATTTCAGTCATCCAAAGTGCTAATGACTACGCACACCGTGTTTAGTCATGTAGACTTGTAGCCAAAGCTGATGATAAAATACTAACAATTCCAACGGGTATCCGTCTAATATCTGATTGTGAGAAATTCCATAGCAATACTGCTATATTAAGGAGCTGGCACCAGTGCGTATAGAAGACCTTAGAGTCTTTGTTGCTGTGGTGGAAACAGGCACGGTAACAGAAGTATCAGACGCGCTTCATATTGCCCAACCGTCTCTTTCCCGACAAATTCACCGATTACAAACAGAACTAGGAGAGCCTCTTTTCCGGAAGTTCCGCAGACGGTTAATATTGACGGCCTTTGGTCAAGCCGCATATGAACAGGCGCGAGAGATTCTTAGTAAAGTGCAAACACTGGCCGAACTACAATCTGTTCAACGGTTGCGCATAGGAGCGAGCTTAACCACCTTAGCACAGTTTGTCCCTCTGGCTGTGAAACAATATCGGATGTATTTTCCCGAAACCGAAGTACACGTCGAAACTGGTCTGAGTCAAGACATCTATGATTATATTTCTCTGGGACAGGTGGAAATCGGCGTAGTTTCTGCGATTATACAAAAACCTTTGGTAAAAATTATTCCGCTCTTTACGGATCCGCTATGGGTGATTGCCCCGCCCGGTCAGTATTTTACCAATGAACCTATTGTAACCGTCGAAATGATCGCCAATGTCCCCCTTATTACGATGGACAAACATACGATATTACGAGCGGATCTTGACGCGTTATTTCATAGCCACCACGTCCAACCGGACATCCGGATGGAAGTCAACAGCGTGGAGGTGATCCAAAAAATGGTGGAAATTGGTTTTGGGGTCAGTGTTTTGCCACGGTCAGTGTGTTTGAACCCCGGTTCTCCTCCCCGCTGGACTTCACATAAACTATTGGACGGAGACATTTCTACAAAGGAAGGCGACCGAAACTTTGGCCTCATTACCCATTGTAACGACTTAACCTCAAGCGAAAAAGCGTTTGTTGATATCTGCCGAGAAGCTGCTGCACAGTTCAACTCCGACGTATACCTAGACACAAAAGCATAAAGGAGTCACGTTGAAATTAATTCTAACTTTTCATTTTGCAAAGAAAAATAGTTGGTCGATTGTCACGAAAGCGAAAGGATGGATTCCCCAAATGGCCAATACCGAAGTGCAGGATCAGGTGATTTGTGACAAGTTTTCAGCCTTTGCCAGTACCTGAGTAAACGGTCCCGTCGTATGTGGGCAGCGGTCGAAGCCGCGCGTTAGGATGCGGAAGGCCGATGCCGTCCGCATTAGGAAACCCGGGCCCGCACGGAGAAAGACCCGACGCTGCAATCCATTCTCAATGCCCTCATCAACCCAATGACCCGAGGCTATCCCGAATCTTTACTCCGATGAACCAGCACGAGCACCCAGAATCTGTAGGAGGAAGTCCAATCCCACGGCCATGCGAATAAGGTCGAAAAAGAGAACCCTTGCGGAGGCAGATACAGCGTCCAATCCTACCGGACAGTCACCAAGGAGACTGCCAATCACCAAGGCTGCGGCCAGCCCTTTCAATGAGTTGCTGACCAAACGGCTGCCTTTCAGACGGCGAACCAATCGGCAATTTCGGTTGACACCACAACGAAAGCGCGTAGGGGCCTTTAAAAATGCCATCCGGGAGTGGCACCCCAAGAAGAACCAGAGGCGATGCCAGTGTATGATTTTCCGGCGTTAGAGAACGGTACCCGGTTTGCTTTACTGAGGAGCTCTTAATTTTAGGTGCTGCTAGTGGACATCCTCAAAGTGGTGTTTATAGAGACGGGCATCCACTATGAAGCCAGTTATTCGACTTCGATTCATCGAGCGTCGAAGCCGAAGGTGCCACTGACCCCATCAATCACCTTTTTCGATCATTACAATATTTGCGAATACGGTCTCTTTTGTTATGGTGCTTTGTCCGATCTTGAAACGTTGGTCGGGAGACCACAAGTGCAACCTCAACTCACCGGATGTCTGCACCTACCCGCCCATACTGTGACGGCCTCCGTCATACCAGCACCATGGGTAGGAGGAATTTGGCGGTCTCCGCATTGCATTGCGCCACTTGCCCCCGTTCGATTGTCAAGTCCTCACTGAGTCTTTCACCATATTTCTTCAGGATTTCCTCGGTATGCACACAGAGGAGAATATCACTACTAGTGAAGCCCTCATGACTAGTTGACCGTCATATATAACAATGTGAGCATGATCCCATAAGGGATTTGGCATTGGACTTGAATGAGTCGGAATAATTACTATTTTGCTAAGTGGCATAATGGTCACTTTTTAACGGACTTGACAAGCCTCATTTGCCAACAAATAGAGTTGCATTGCATCCATGTATTCTCACTAAAAAATTGTTTGAAATCATCTCTAATAAGAAGACCCGCGAGGAGCGTTTTTATTGTTGTTTCGTGCTTCCTAATTATTTTTTGAAAAAACCGGAGGCGACATCTTATGACAATCAGCGAGCGATTGGATAGGTTACCTAGCACCCGTTACATGGTATGGTTAATCATTTTATTGTTTCTAGCATGGATCGCCGAAGCATTTGACCAGGGCACTATCGGCCCAGTATTAGCCGACATTAAACCCATATGGCATCTGAGTACCCAGCAGGTGGGGCTTCTTGGGATAAGTGCTACGGTAGCCTTAGTTCTTGGTCTGATCCCTTCGGGATACCTCGTCGACCGATTTGGGCGAAAGCGTCTACTATGGTTGGGCATGCTTTGGTTTTCCATCTTTACCGTTTTAGCAGGGTTTAGTGGTAATTTTTCTCAGTTGTTTGTTTTTCGGGTGATCGCCGGATTCGCCGAAGGTGCGATATTCCCTTTACCCTATGCTTACCTTTCAGAATTGATTCATCCAAAAAGGCGTGGCGCGGGCGTGGGCTGGCTAACCGGTATATTGTTGGCTTCTTATTTAATCCCGTCTCTGGTATCGGTATGGAGTATTCATCATTTTGGAGCTGCAAGTGGGTGGAGAGTGGTATTTTTCGCCGGAGGGATTCCCATCATTTTTGCTTTTGCCATCCTAGTGTGGTTGCCCGAGTCTCCACGGTGGCTCGAACAACGCGGTCACTTTGAGAAAGCTGTTGAAGTGTTGCACAAAATTGAGCACATCGTGCAAACTCAGTCTGGTTCAATTGTAACCAAGACAGAACCTGTAAAGCCATCACCACGAATACGACAACAGCCGCTATCGTTCATATTTAAAAAACCTCTTAGGCGTCGTACGGCCATGATCAGCGTCGCCTACACAGGGACTCAAATCTTCTTTTACGTCATGATGGTTTATGGTCCGACCATTTTGATAAGTGACGGCATCACATTTGCCAAATCCGTTTTGGCCATAGGGACATTAATGTTTTGTGGTGGGCTGGGAAACGTCTGTCACGGCTATCTCTCGGACAAGTTTGGCCGACGTCCGCTCATCATTGGCTACGGTATTATTGCGGGATTAGGTTGCGTGGGAATTGCACTATTGAAGAACCCGACAATCGTTCTCGTCATAGGCGTTTTAGTGGGCTTAACCGGGATGGGTATCTATGTTATTAAGCTGTATATTGCCGAGCAATTTCCAACAGTGGTTAGGGGTCGGGGAACAGCATTTACTGAGTTTTTTGGCAGGGCTATTGGCGGTGTGCTAATCGTTTTTTACATGCCGTTCTTTATCGAAGGATTTGGAACGCGGGCCGTGTTTCTGTTGTTAGGTGCCGTATTGCTTCTCATCACGGTGGCCCCGGTGTTGTTTTGGGGCCGCGAAACCAGCGGCGAGAGCATTGATGCCCAATTCGACAGTCAAGTTTACGACTCTGACGTGATTACCACGACTTTACCCGGCATATAACCAATGGCTTTTGTGGCATCGGCGCTGATGTATTTCGTGATTGGCACTGTGGCGAGCACATTAAACGGTGGGATTGGCTTAGGAGGTGGTCTTGTCCTCTCCGCTTGTTTGACAATAGTTCCACCACTATTCGGTTTCCGGCCCATATCCATGTTCGTCATAGGAGCCTATGTCGCCACGTTGTCCATTGTATCCGCCGGAGTCGGTTTCATCAGTTATTTACGCACCCATATGGTTAATCTGACCTATGTATTATACGCCGGAATCCCGGCAATTGTCGGTAGTGGTTTTGGGTCGGAATGGGCGCACACACTACCCAATCGGATTCTCCTCGGGATTTTGACGATGGCATTGTTGGGCTCTTTGGTGCTGTTTTGGAGACCGATGACTTCGACAGACGGGCAACCAACGGCAAGACGGCGTTCTCTAGTAGGTCTGTTGTGTTTGGTCATTGGGGTTTTGGGCGGATTATTGGGCATTGGCGGGGGATTTTTAACAATGCCGGTGTTAGTCGGAGTTGGAGGGTTAAAAGTACGGACCGCGATCGGTACTGGGTTAGGAGTCAATATGGGCATTGCGTTAACCAGCGAATCCATTCGGTTGGCTCACGTCAACTCACTCTCGTTGGTAATAGTGGCCATTATTATTGCTACCGGGGGCCTCGGCGCCCAAATTGGCGTGAGGCTTAACCGAGGCGTTTCCGAAGGGACGCTGCGCGTTGTCGGGACTGTCGTAATAATGGCACTTAGTCTACCAGTGCTGCTTGAGACCTTAGGAGTCCGCTTGATTGGACTGTAACTGCACAAGGAGGAAATTAGATGTCATCGTGGACGATTGTTACTGGGGTCATCGGATCCGATACGCATATTGTTGGCAATCGAATTATCGCAATTGCGCTGGAACAAGCCGGATTCCGGGTGGTGTCATTAGGCGCGTTGACGCCTGCTGAGGAATTTATTAAAGCGGCAGTAGAAACTGCAGCCGATGCCATTCTAGTGTCATCCCTCTATGGGCAAGGCGAACTGGATTGTCGGGGATTTCGGGATATGTGCATAGAAGCAGGATTGAATGACATTTTGTTATATGTAGGTGGGAATTTAGTAGTGGGAAAACACGATTGGTCTTCAGTAGAAAGACAGTTTCTTGAAATGGGTTTTAATCGGGCTTATCCACCAGGGACAAAACCAAGCGATTTTATCCCCCAATTAGTACAGGACTTGGAAACTCGGGATAAATTGCTAGGAAGGGATTAGACCATGACACATTTAGGGCTTTTTGTGGATTTTGGAAGTACGTATACGAAAACCACAGCTGTAGATTTAGAAAGTGTGGAGATCATTGGTCGCGCACAAGGTCCGTCCACAGTTCAATCCGATATTACGATTGGACTCAATATGGCATTGGAAAACTTAAAGCGCCAAGTTGGTCACTCGGTGCTATTTGATGTGCGACTGGCTTGTTCTAGTGCGGCGGGGGGACTCAAAATGGTCACCATCGGCCTTGTGCCCGAAATGACCTCTCGGGCAGCCCATTTTGCCGCATTAGGTGCCGGAGCAAAAGTAACGGGAATTTTTAGCTATCACATTACCTTGGCTGATATCGCTACACTGCATGCGCTATCGCCCGACGTTATTTTACTGGCGGGCGGCACGGATGGTGGAAATCGTGAGGTGATTGTGGAAAATGCCCGCCAACTAGTGAGTGCTAATGTGCGCTGCCCGATCATCGTTGCGGGGAACCGAGAAGCACGGACTGAGATAGAGCAGATTTTAAGTAATGCCGAAATAGAAATGGTTGTCACCGACAACGTAATGCCCGAGATCAATCGGCTTAACA
This sequence comes from Bacillota bacterium, assembly GCA_021797515.1. Taxonomy (GTDB): domain Bacteria; phylum Bacillota; class Sulfobacillia; order Sulfobacillales; family Sulfobacillaceae; genus Sulfobacillus_C. Next base: position 12,980 of record JAJZZP010000149.1, read on the forward strand.
TTGAACCTGCGCGTGAAGCCATTCGTAACGTATTTTTAAATCACATCGTCCATGCCAAAGGGATTGATCGGGCGTCTACTTTCGTTCGCGTGGTCATGCCCACTCCCACTGCAGTGCTGGAAGCGGCCAAAGTATTGGCGGAAGGAGCGAAAGGAGTTCCTGGAATAGGCGATTTAGTTTTAGTGGATGTAGGCGGCGCAACGACTGACATCCACTCCGTGGGCGACGGCCGCCCCTCCCGTCCTGAAGTGATCTACCGTGGATTACCCGAGCCATATCTGAAACGCACTGTCGAGGGAGATTTAGGGCTGCGGCATAACGCGGAAAGTATTCTGACAGCCGTGGGTGATTCCGAGTTGGCGGTTCACAGCACGGTCTCTTCAGATAGGGTAAAGAAATATGTTCGTGAGGTCGCGACGTCGGCTGCGTACGTGCCTCAAACACCGGAAGAAACCCGGATGGACTATGCGTTGGCCAAATCCGCTATTGAAATTGCGATTACTCGCCACGCGGGACGACTAGACGTGGTATATACCGCGGTGGGTCAAAGTGTTGTCCAATATGGCAAAGATCTCTCTCAAGCCCACGCCTTAATCGGAACCGGGGGGGTGTTTGCCGCCAATTCAGCGGAGATGGCTCGAGAACTGCTCATTGCAGCAACAAAGCGCCCGTCGGACGGAATGAGACTCAAACCGGAATCGCCCGTTCTCTATGTGGACAAGCCATACGGTCTATTTGTCGCCGGTCTTTTATCTACGATAGATCGCCCCAAGGCTGCTATCCTAGCCAAAAAATGCCTTCGCGTGGTGTAGCATCACTTGTCTAAGGGAGATGAGTAAATGACGTCATCAAACGATTCACTTCGTAACGAACCCATCCCGTGGGATATATTCCATGAGATGCGGGAGAATAATTTGTCCCGTTGGCCCACGGGAGCGGGAGTTGACTTAGATGCTGCAGTGGAATGTCATCAGCGGCTGCCAAAACAAAAGCGCATGGCTCAAGTCATCCGATTCGCTTATGAGCATCATCGAACCCTCACACAACCACGTGGAGGCTTCGGAACATTAGGGATGCATTTAGAATTACTCCGCACGTTGCAAGATGAAGGATTGGCCGATTTATTACCAACCACAACGGATAGTTACACAAGAAATGAACGGTTTGGCGAAGCCGAACGCGGCATGCAAGAGAGTGAACAGGCGGGACGTTCCATGTTAAACGGGTTGCCCGTGGTGAATTTAGGTGTGACCGAGTGCGCCAAAATCGTTGATTCCGTAGATCGTCCCTTGATAGTTCTTTCAGGAACCACTATGCCTCGGCTTACGGCAGAGATTACTCTAGCTGCAGGATTTTCCGGATACTTGGGATCAGGCATCGCATATACGGCGTCTTATACCAAAGACACGAGTATTGAGCAAGGCATTCGCAACTACCAATACTTAGATAGGTTAGTGACTCTGTACGGTCAAAGAGGTGTTGAGATCCACCGTCGCCAGCCGAGTTTTTTGACCGGCACTTTGATCCCGCCGGCCATCGCGATTGCCGTTGCGATATTGGATTGCCTATTAGCGGTAACGCAAGGCGTCACGCACTATGGACTGGAATTGGGGCAGTGCCTATGTCCGGTTCAAGATGTTGCAGCGATTCGCGCCTGCGAGGAATTGTGTCAAGAGTATTTAACCATGTTCGGATTTCACAACATCTTTACGCCTATCACCTCGTTGCACTGGATGGGGGCGTGGCCCCACGACGAGGCCCAGGCGATGGCCTTAATCGTGTATGGCGGATTTATTGCGGCCGCGGCGGGCGCTGTGAGCGTCACGACTAAATCCACCCACGAAGCGATAGGCATCCCTACCAAAGAAGCCAATGCAGCGGGGCTTCGGGCTACTAAGGCCGGCATCCAACTAGGTGCCTCTTTAGCCCTCCAGGGGCTGCGCGATGTGGTGGATGAAATCGATCTTATCAAACGTGAAGTTCGCGACATTGTGGACAAGACACTGGAAATGGGAGATGGCGATGTGTGCCAAGGCGTGTTACGTGCGTGCCGAGCGGGTGTGCTCGATGTTCCCTGGTCACCGAACCGAGAGATTCAGAGTCGCGTATTGCCAGCCCGAGAACTAGGGGGTGCTATTCGAATGTTAGACTTTGGCAATGTTCCCATAAGAAGAGAGATCCAACAATTTCATCAAGAGCAACTTCAAAAACGTGCAACGGCCATGGGCACTCCGTTGAGTATCGACATGGCAATTCAAGATGTCTATGGCATATCGGAACCACTAACTGCATTACCAAATACATTAATTGAGCTTGGACAAATTGGGTAATAAGCAAGTGAAGGAGGCTTAGCATATGGCCACACAAATTGACACAATCAGAGCGTGGCGGTTACGGATACCCCTTATACGGCCCTACCATTTGTCGTTTCGCCAGCTGACGTTTTTCGATATGGTGCTGGTGGAATTACACGATAGCGCTCGGCAGATGGTGAGTTATGGCGAAAGTTGCCCCCTGCCGGGATACGGGACAGAAACGGCGGAGGAAGTGTGGGCACACACGAAAAAGTACTGTGACCTCATTTATGGCTGTGATGTTGCCGTTGCTCGAGAAGTCGTTGAGACGAGCGACGGCGGAAGCTTTTCCAAGGTAGCCGTGCAGACAGCACTAGAATTTTTGACTTTCGGGGCGACACCTGGTGACCCACTCCATGTTCCGTTGGTCGGCACCATTCTAGCCCATGACATTAAGGATATCCCTCACGAGGTAACTAACCTCCTCGAGCAAGGGTATACCACCCTGAAATTTAAGGTGGGATTTGATCCCGTGCAAGATGCCCAATCGGTAAAGCAAATCTTATCATTGCTAGACGCGACTAGCAATGTGCGTCTGGACGCCAACCAAGGCTTTTCTCCACCTGATGCGAGATTATTCATGGATAGGATAGGTCCTAATCCAAACGGCATTGAGTTGCTGGAACAACCGTTTCCAAAGGACCGCTGGGACTGGACCCGAGAATTGGTTCCTTACGCCCCCTTCCCGATAATGTTGGACGAATCGATTGAACAGGCATCTGATGTCTATCGGGCCCGAGACGTCGGCGCACAGTATGTCAAATTCAAACTCGTCAAAGCAGGGAGTCTTGCCGCCCTTGACCACCTCATTGCATTGGCATCGTCGCTGAATTTAGAAATTATCGTCGGCAATGGGGTTGCAGGAGTAGTAGATAATCGCTACGAGGCACTGGCTCATGTCCGAGGCCATTT
>JAJZZP010000022.1 GCA_021797515.1 Bacillota bacterium
ATGGAACGGCGTGCGCGGCGCAGCACCGTCACCATTCCCTCGCCCGCCCGGAGGGTGCTTACGCACCCCACGGGGCACGAAATCGTGCGGCATTTGCATGCGGTGCAAGTGATTCCGTTCCCGTCGGGCGCACGGCAAGTGGCTGTGCCCCAACGATTTCACGCAACATTTTTGGCCATTTTGCAAGCATTATCCTTGCCGGATACCGTGTATACGGAGCCACCAGTGCCGCCGCAGCGGGAGTAAGAAAAATACCCAAAACGCCTACCTAAGGGTGCGAAATACGTGCTGTGGGGTTAAATCAATGAAAAAGTGAAGAAAAAATCCCAACCTTTTCTGGCTTCAATTGCTGCTATCACAGCGTTTTGTGAAAAAGGTTGGGATTTTATTTAGGTTGGGATAACGCAAAAAATCCAAACGTTTGGATTTTTTTCGACACACGTACGCGACAGAAATGTTAGAAGCGGGTGTGCATCCCAAAATTGTGCAAGAGCAATTGGGGCACTCTTCGATTCGGGTTACCGTCGACTTGTATATGCACTTAGCCGGACGAGTGAACCAAACCGCAGCGGAGGCGATGGACGCTGTAATTGCACCATTGGCCGCCAAAAACCAGCCAGTAATTCAGGCCGCAGATAGGCCGCAGAAGACAACGAACAAAGCCCCAAAAGTCCTTAAAACAACCAAGAGCACGGAATCCCCAAATGCTCAAAAACCGCATGATAAAGCAAAAACTGGCTATTAGCCTTGCGTTGCGGAATTGGTATAAATTGGGTTATGCCTGCTTTGCACGCAGGAGGTCAGCGGTTCGATCCCGCTAAGCTCCACCAAATAATGAGACAGAGTAAGGGCTTCAGGGATTCATCAAAGAACGCAGACACAGGAACAACCGAAAATTCCTGCACCTTGTTTTTGTCCTAATTGTCAACGCGGTGCCAGAACTCGTGGGTACTTAACAGCCCATGCCTCAAAAGTGGTTGGAGATCGCCCCGCCGACCTCGGCCAAGGTGGTAGCCTCGATGACCTGGCATGCGGCAATTATTTCCGCGGATCCTCCCTCACAGATTCGGTGGGCTCGGGACCAATCCAGCACCATTGCGTGCGGCGCTATAGCTCCACTCCGCATGTGGTGCCTTAGGAGTCCCGTGACAACGGTAGTTAATGCCGATCTTACTTGTGCGTCCTCCGTAAAAGCCAAATGTGAAATCCGCACGGAATAGTGCTCCAAGTGATAGACGCCCTCGTGAACCGCAAACTGCAGTTCCCATCCTTCGTGAACCCAATTGACCGACTGCATCGTTATCATCACATGTGCCTCCTGTTGACACCTTGACTATATCTTCGCAATAGGCGAAGCGCGGTGATGTTCGTCACAAAGAGGGGAAATCGGTACCGTTGGGGACCTCAGCGTTCTCAATTCTGTTTAGGATTCACGACGAAATAACTTAGTTATTTAGGGAATGAGGCACAACCGATCCCATGGTCCCTGCCACGCGAGCGCTCTTCACTTTATCGACCCTTTTTCCCCTTGGTCGTTCTATACAATGGACCAAATCCCGTATAGGTTACAAGGGGATCGCTTTCACTGTGCCCTTGATAGGCCGCTTGCAGGCGCAACAGGGATAAAACAGCGATACGCGCGCTTTGATTTTTGGGGAGAGCCCCGCCGAGTGCTCGCCTCCGGCAATCCGTATCAGATGGAAATTCTCTGACGTCATGGACGATATCTGATCTGCAGCATGAACCGTCGCAACACAAGATACAACCAAAATGAAGAGAACACCCCTTGAGAGGGGCGTGTCCACATCACATCATACCATCCCCTCCCTTGGAGCACTCTCACAAAATCATGTATCGCAGTCCCTGTCGCTACAATCGGAAAGCACCAACCACGTCCGAGTAACTTTTCTGACCTTAGAAGCGTTCTGCGTATAAAGAGGAGAAGGAACAATGGGAAGACGACGCCTTCGACATCAAGGTGTCATAATATTAGGTATTTCCTTGGTACTAAGTATCAGTGGGTGTGGGGCAGCCGTGTCGCAGCATTCTGCGCCATTGGTTGCCAAGCAATCCTTTCCTCAAGTGGCATCAGCGCCACTCGACGCAACGGTTATAGATTTTTTGTCTATGAACACGGGATTTCTAGCTGTCAATCACGCTATGCTAGCGACTCAAAATGGTGGGAGAAATTGGGTGACGCACATCCTTCCGCACCATTTGCAACCGACGGCTATGGATTTTCTCAATGCCAAGCTCGGGTGGATAGTGGCTGAGGAGGGCAATACGCCAAATATCTCTTATGTGCTGCTAAAAACCAATAATGGAGGCGTTTCCTGGCAAAGTTTTCCCTTGGTCGCGAATGCGAAGCTAGACATGACATCTTCCGAAACCGGGTTCGCCATTATCGGTGCACAGTTGTATGCCACGCAAAACGGAGGCGATTCATGGCAACCAGTACCTTTGTCCAAGGGGGAGAGACCTATCTATTTGACCTTCAACTCGCCTGAGCAAGGGTGGATCGTGGTAAACAAGGATGGGCAATCGGATCTTCTGGGGACGACCAACGGTGGCAAAAGCTTTCATAACACGTTTAGCAGCATTAGTCCAATTGACGCTGTCACGTTTTCTTCTCCAACCCATGGGCTGATGATGTTGGGCTCTCAACAGCCTGGGACGCCGAACTTAGGGAATTTGGAGCAAACCCAAAATGGTGGGAAAAACTGGTCCCTCTTGCAACCGACTGCCGTGTGGGTTGCGGATGATGTCTATGGATTTTTTCAAAGTATGAGTCTTGCAGGGGCGCACGATGTCTGGATTGCGACTACCAGCGGGGCGATGGGCTTTAGTTCTTCGGGGCTACTGGTGTCGTCGGATGGGGGAATTCGTTGGCATTCTGTAGGGACGAAGCGCCACTGGAACATTGTGTCAGAGCAAATGGTTGCGCCAGGCACCGGGTGGGTTTTAGGCTCGGATTTTCTTCTCAAAACTATGGACAATGGCCAAAAGTGGACGAATGTGTGGCCCGCTCGGTTCCCCCAAAAGGAAGTGGACTTTGTCAGCGCTACTAAAGGGTATGGTTTAGGAGAGGCAGACAATCCCTATGCAGTACTAAAAACGGTCAACGGCGGCACAGGGTGGACTGTGGTCAATTCTGACCCTCCCGCTGATTTTTCCCAGATCTCGTTTGTTGGGTCGGTGGGTTGGGCCATTGCTGATGAGAACGCCACCGATGGGGCTGGGTCTCGGGTCGAGGTGTTTCGCAGTGAAAACGGTGGGGTGAGCTGGAGATTGCTTTCATCGGAGCCAACGTCATTAAGCCTCTCGATTAAGATGTTTACGAAAGAAATTGGGGTGCTGGATACCTTTGGGACACTTTACGCGACTACTGATGGCGGCGTCACCTGGCAGGCGATTTCCGATAGTGCGCCGGGATCGACACCATTAACCGAGTATCTGTCGCCGATTCACGAGTGGCTTATAAACAGTGCATCGCAAATTGGGACGAATGCCACCTTGACATGGAGCGCCAATGGTGGAAATTCGCAAAGGGTCGTCTATACTTGGCCTCAGGAATCCAATGTATCTTACATACCGGGGTCCCTCGACTTCATCAATGGGCAGGATGGATGGGTGTGGATGCAAAAAATGGTTCGAACCGACAAGTTGATCACCAAGCCGGGATCACCAAAACAAGTGCCGTTAGTCAGGGCGGTCAACTTGTTATACCACACTAGCGACGGGGGAAAAACTTGGTCCATCATGCAGCTTCCACACGATTTGTCGCCAGCGGCGGACGCGTTGGATTTTGTTAGCAAACGCAGGGGCTATCTGTTTGTTAATAACACTTTACTGTACACGGCATCTGGCGGCAGGATGTGGCGCGTGATTAGCACCGACAGCCCTCCGGCTTTCTGCGGGTGAATACGGAATTTAAGTGATGCACGGGTTGATGTTGGGGATCAAATATAGATAGGAGATTAATTGCGAAAATGGATAAAAACATACGCAAACGGGATTTGTTGGCTCTTCATGAAAAGATTTCGTTCAAAATCCGGGCCAATCTGGTAACAGGATAGTTACCAAACTCGATTTCTTGATCTATACCAAAGGTGCGAGGCAGTTTATCGCACCACAAAAGATTATCGGAGGTGAGTGTCATGCTGTGGAGAAACTGGCTTATGGCCCTAATTGGTGCATGGTTTGTGGTATCTGCTTGGGTTCTAAACCCCATGCACTCTTCGACGTATCTGTGGACTGCAATAGTTTTGGGTGGACTGGTGTTAATTGCCAGCGTTTGGGAACTCTCTGATAAGGTCTTTCGGAGCTGGGTTTACTATCTTGAAGCACTTTTCGGATTGTACTTGGGGTTATCACCGTTCTTCTATAATTTTACTGGATTTGCCTGGGCCGCCACGATAACGGTCATATTGGGCGCGGCGGTTCTGGTCGGGGGATTGTGGCAAGTCCGTGCGGGGTCGTCAAGTTCTTCGACAAAACCACACACGCCTAATCGCCGGATTGCTTCGTGAATCAAAGGAGCCGCCAAAATGGCGGCTCCTTTCTTAGTGGCGCACTGCGTTGGAGTGTCGGCTAGGCTCGGAAATTTCACTTAAGGCTTGGCCCGATTCATTGGTAAAGATGTTTACCCGCGCCAAATCTGCAATGGCGATAATTCCCACAAGTTTTCCGTTGTCAATCACCGGGAGTCTTCGCACTTGGTGCTCCGCCATTTTATTAGCGGCATCACGGGCATCGGAACTCGGCGAGCAGGTCACCACGTTGTCAAACATGACGACTTTCACCGGGGTATCCGGACCTTTGCCTTCTGCTATCGCCTGAATTGTAATATCTCGATCCGTTACGACGCCGACAACTTTTCCTCCTTCAACCACCGGGGTGCTGCCGCAATTAACTTTCTCCATTATTTGGGCAGCTTTTTGGATAGAATCTGTCGGCGATACTGTGGACACGTTCTTGGTCATAATTTCGCTGACTTTCATAAGACATCTCCTCTCAACCGAGTTACACCCGTAGTGTTAATCGGTGCATAGTGTCTCATGCAGGGAAATTGTGGGGATAACTTGTCAGCGAACGAAGATAACAAAAAGGGAAGGGCATTGCCCTTCCCTTTGATGATGACGCTATCAGGCCGACGCCGAAATAGATTTCTCAGTCGCAGCGTCAAAGGCATGAAGACGAGCAGGATCTAAGGCACAGGCAATGGTTTCACCCACCGTACCCAACCAGTCATTGGCAGTGCGAGCAATTAGGGACTGATTGCCATAATCCAGATACACCATGTTTTCGTGACCCATGGGTTCGATCAGGCGCACAACAGCGCGAATTTGAGTATCGGGGAAGCGAGAGACTGCTTCCGGAGACACATGAACATCTTCAGGTCGGATGCCAAGCGCCAAAGTGTTGCCCGTCAATGCAGATGCCGCCTGAGCAATCCGGGTTGGCAAAGTCATCGATTGCCCCTCAGCGACAAAACTCACCGTAGTGCCCTGGCGCGTTAATTCACCGCGTAACAAGTTCATCGCTGGTGTTCCCACGAAAGTGGCAACAAATTGGTTCGCCGGGCGATGATAAATTCCATCAGGAGTATCTACTTGTTGCACAACGCCGTCTTTCATAACGACAATGCGAGTTCCCATAGTCATTGCTTCGGTTTGATCGTGGGTAACATAAATGATGGTGGCGCCGAGACGTTGATGCAATCGTTTTAATTCCACTCGGGTTTGGGTACGGAGTTTGGCATCGAGGTTGGAAAGGGGTTCGTCCATTAAAAAGGCTAAGGGTTCTCGTACAATGGCACGGCCCAGAGCAACTCGCTGCCGTTGACCTCCTGATAATTCTTTGGGTTTTCTTTCAAGAAGGGTTCCAATACCTAATATCTCGGCAGCTTCTTTGACACGGCGGTCAATCTCTGCGCGAGGAACCTTGCGCAGTTTAAGGCCGAAGGCCATATTTTCAAAAACTGTCATGTGGGGATAAAGAGCGTAGTTTTGAAACACCATAGCAATATCGCGATCTTTTGGTGGCACGTGGCTGACATCGCGGCTGCCAATGTGAATGGCACCGCTGGTTACGTCTTCAAGACCCGCCACCATGCGCAACGTGGTGGTTTTTCCGCAACCAGACGGGCCCAACAAAATGAGAAACTCTTGGTCCTCAACATTCAACGTGACATCATGTACAGCTTCGACTTGCCCATATTTTTTTGACACATGTTCTAGAAGTACGCTTGCCAATGTGACTCTCTCCCTTAATATGAAATAGAGGCTGTGTTCAGTGGTACGGCTCTCAAGGACCCAATTCACGGGGATTCCTTGAAAAGATGCGAATTATCGCAATAGGAAAAGATCTTAATACATGCATTATGACATAGTGAAACCACCTAGGCGACATCTTTTTCATGAGATATCGGATAAAAATGATAAAAACACATCGTCTTGACACTGTAGCCATGTTCGTGCCATAATGTGTCCTGTTGCTGACCTAGACGAACTGATTGGGGAGTCGCCAAGTTGGTAAGGCACGGGACTTTGGATCCCGCATGCGCAGGTTCGAGTCCTGCCTCCCCAGCCAATATTTTTTGAGACACCGCAAGCGATTGCGGGTTTTTTTGTTTTAACTCCAATCCCCAAAAGTCCCCGGCGTCACCAAGAGTGTTCTGAGCCAAAATATACTATGTGTAAGAGTCGCCGTGGGCGACTGCTCAGGTTTTCAGGAATCACTTGTCCGGGCCATCGTTGAGAGTCTGTGACCACGAAGGTGCAGAAGCGCTATAATATAATAGAAATCAGAAGGGGGTATGATGGAGAAGGCTCTTGCTCAAAAAGTTGCTGAGGAGGTCCTCCGGAAAATCGTTTTCGTATATTTCTTTAAAGGCTGGGGAAAAGCCTCAAGACAATCCGTTTCTTCGAGAACGGGCGCGTTCGATGCAGCTACGCCCCATCAAAACTAACTCTGAAGAACCTGCGAAAGCGACGACCACTGATAAGTAATGATTGGCTCCGTGGGGCAAGCACACAGGAACCCTGCAGCGTACATCAGGTTTTCCGGCAACACCCTTATGGCCATGAGAACCTCACAAACATTGTTGGATCTCAGTGCATCCGCGAGGGGGATACGAGGAATTGCCGATGAATTTTTACAGCGATCGCATGAAATCAGCGGATGCTATACAAATAAGTGGCTGGACCTATCCGGCTCCATACAATTTTTATGATATGGGACGAACCGAAGCATCGGTGACTGAATTGTTATCTGATGGTTACCGAGCTGTGAGATGTGACAATGATCCTCTGGTGGGATTCTTTTGCGTAGGCCCGTCGGCGCAAGTACCTGCAGGCCACCAATTTGGGGTCTATGGCTCCGATGCTCCCGTGATTGATATAGGGATTGGGATGCGTCCTGATCTAACGGGCAAAGGACTTGGGGCACAATTTTTAGATCTTGTGGTGCGCGAAATACGGAGAAATAACCCAACGGTTGGATTAAGGTTGACGGTCGCCTCGTTCAACCAAAGAGCCGATAAGCTGTACCGGAGGTTTGGGTTTCGTCCTCGGCATCAATTTGAAATCAACGGCATTCGTTTTCTCGTCGAATACGTCGAGGGGCGGTATCTGGGATACCTGAGACGGGCTTCTCTTGATGACGAAAGGTATCTAGCTGAATGGCTCCGAGACCCTGCAGACTGCTATTGGGCTACAGGATTGCCCAATTTTTCTCACGAAACCTATTTTTCTTGGTGGAATGCAGCAGATCAGCACGGATGGGTGCTCGAGTCCTCGATTGGGCCACTTGGTTACGGGGAAATATGGGTCGATCCGGCGGCAGGTGATATTGAGCTGGCCCATCTGGTGGTAAACAACGCACGACGTGGCCAGGGAATTAGTCGAGGGCTAGTCGAAGCCTTATATGACCAAGCCAATGAGTATGGTTATCCCGTAGTTTACATGCGGGTAGATCCTGATAATCTGCGTGCACTCCACTGTTACCAATCCGTCGGCTTCCAAGTTATGGAAGAGATCCCTAGAGACTGGCCGGATCACTATGTGTGGTTGCGACGATTGCTCTGGGATAACAAAATTGCCCCCTGGCCAGGCATCTCATTGAGGGCAGATCAATAGGCATATTTGGCATTGGCTACCGGACTTTAGCTTTTCGTTTGCTACGCGCGATACCCATTTCGGCCATTCCCATGGCTATTAACATCAAAACCAAATGCAGGATGCCCCAGAGGTTGCCGGAAATTCGCATAAATAGAGCAATTACCGCACCGAGTAGCACTACAAAACCTGCGGCCCATAAGGGCCCGCCGGCACCGGAAGTGACTTTGCCAGCTTGGACAGCTAGGGCCCACATGGAGCCTAAGACCATGAGACCGGCAATAATGTGGGCGTCAACCAATACTGGTGTTTCGGTCCAAATCTTAAATAGGCCCCCTAAACCCAGCACCAAGGCCAGCAAAAATGCAGTTCGCAGCAACATCGTAGTGAATTTCATTGATTCTACGGGTTTCATATCGAAATCATCCCTTTCTTTCTATTAATGCCCGATCCGACTCCACAAAATTCCAGCCGTAATCAGGGCACCGAAAATAAGATGGAGTCTTCCGACAATGGGGACCGATTTCCGCAGAGCATGAGGAGCTTGGAGTTGGCGCACCGTCAGAATATCTAACGGGAGAGCAACCCATATTACCAGCATCGCAAGGGGCAAGGCTTTAAGAATTACCGCACCAGTTACCCAAAGCAGAATTATCAAGACCATGAATTCTAAGACCTTAAAACCGCCGTCGACGCCGAGAACAATGGGAATAGTGCGCCTTCCATGCTGGGCGTCTTTGACGCGGTCCCTCAGGTTGTTGGCCAATAGAATTGTAGCGACTGAGATGCCTACGGGCCAAGAGACAATCCATGCGGTGGCTGTCATTTGTCCAGCGGCGGCATAAGTCGTACCAAGTACTTCTAAAGGGCCCATGATTGCGAGTACCATCAATTCGCCGAACGGAGTAGCCGAGATCGGGTAAGGGCCACCGGTGTATAGAAATCCTCCTAAAATGGCTAAAAGCCCTATAATGAGCAAGATATAACCGCGAAACCATACTAACACCAACCCAAGAATCAGGGCGATGCCATATAATAGCAAGGCGCCGCGCAGTACGGCTTGTGGAGTTACCTCGCCCGATACGATAATCCCGCCGATGCCAAGGGATTCAGCGTTGTCTTCGCCGCGGTGCCAGTCAAAATATTCATTAAGCATGTTGGCGGCAATTTGCATGATAAACGCGATGGCCATCATATCTAGCCAACACCACCAAACAAAATGTCCGGTAGTCCATGCGCTCGCTCCTCCCGCAAACAAGGGAACGACCGTTGCTGTTAAGGTTGGGGGTCGCGCTACGCGCATAAATTGCTGGAAAGTCACAGCTGGGATCCTCTCTTTTTATCAGGGCAAGGCTAGAACATCGCCGTTTTGTATTCTATGTCGCACTAAGTGCCGTTGCACCTTGCCGCTTGGAGTACGTGGCAAAACATCCATCCTAAAGTAGGCTGTAGGAATTTTATATCCTGTGAGCCGGTTCCGCAAGAAGGAGCGAAGTTCTTGGGATGTCATGTCAGTGTGTGTCACGATTGCAGCGGCAACTTGTTGCCCCCATTCCTCGTCGGGAAGTCCCACAACGGCGGCGTCCATTACCGCTGCATGAGACAACAACACATGTTCCACTTCGGTAGGGGAGATATTTTCACCACCGCGAATAATGATGTCGGTCAGACGGTCCTTAACGATTAGCCAGCCATTTTGCTCGACAAGGCCAATATCTTTGGTATGGAGCCAACGTTGACCGTCTTGTTCTGATAACGATTCGGCGGTAGTTTCGGGAAGGCGCCAATACCCTTCAAAAACCGTAGGTCCTGACACCCAGATTTCTCCCAATTCGCCCGGAAGTACTTCACGACCTTGGGAATCCATGATGCGAATGACAGTGGGGGAAATAGGCCGGCCTGAACTGCCTTTAGGCTCATCTTGCCAGGGAATGAGGCCAGTCACAACTTGAGAGCAAGTCTCCGTGAGACCATAAGTAGTAACTACTGGCAGCCCGGACTTTCTAGCCCGCAGCACCAAATCAGGGGAGGCGGCAGCACCTCCCAACAGGATCATCCGCAGATCATGGGCATCCTCTTTCGCAAGACCATAGTCTAAGAGGCGCCACAGCATGGTAGGTACCATTGACGCGAGGGTTACCCGCTCCATTTGTAAGGCTCTAAAGGCGGTTTCGGTACGAAAAGGAACCCGAATGATAATAGCACTACCATGAATGACACTGCGAAAGATGATGGAAAGTCCGGAAACGTGAAACAACGGCATAGCAAACAACCATCGATCCGAGGGTTGGGTTCCCATATGAATGCCGCTAAATACGGCGCTCCAAAAAAAATTTCCGACGCGTAAAAGTGCTCCTTTAGGGCGATTGGTGGTTCCCGAGGTATACACTAAGGCAAAAATCCTACGTAAGTCCACTTCGGGGACTGGCACCAGATCTGATGGACCCCCGGTAAGGTCATCTAGAGCCACATGGCGAGAAGTATTGCCAATCGACGATAAATCCACAGTCAATCCAGACGAGTCGTAAACCAGCAGCGATGGCTCGGCGTCAAGCCATCGTAATTGCAATTCGGATAAGGTCAGCTTAGGATCAAGGGGTACCAAAATGGCCCCCAGTCGCATCACGGTATGAATTAAGGCGATAGCCCTCGCACTCGGGAAGCCAATCCAGGCAATGCGGTCACCAGTGGCTATCCCAAAATGTGACATCGCCCGCATCATCTGACCGCTGGCGATGTCTAATTGCAAAAATGTCCAGCGAGTAGTGCTGTCGTCAACGGCGAGGGCATGAGGCCTGGAAAGAGCCTCTGCCCTCAACCAGTCTGGCGTTTTATCAACGGCTGACGAAGTGTTCATGGGAGTCTGGGGAATTTTGCAAAATTCGGTGCCCGCTTCTCCAAATAGGCGTTTTTTCCTTCTTTGGCTTCTTCGGTCATGTAGTAGAGCATTGTAGCATTGCCCGCAAGCTCTTGAAGTCCTGCTAAACCGTCGGTATCGGCATTAAACGCAGACTTGAGAAACCGTAAGGCAATGGGACTCTTTTCCAATATTTCTTGGGCCCATTGCACTGCCGTGGCCTCTAAGTTCTCCAATGGCACCACCGTATTCACCAATCCCATGTCCAAGGCTTCTTGGGCATTATATTGCCGACATAGATACCAGATTTCGCGGGCCTTTTTGTGGCCTACGATTCTTGCCAGAAGCGTCGAGCCATATCCCGCGTCAAAACTGCCGACCTTTGGGCCGGTTTGGCCAAAAATCGCGTTGTCGGCGGCAATGGTGAGATCGCAGACGATGTGCAAGACATGGCCGCCGCCAATGGCGTACCCAGCGACCATAGCGATAACGGGCTTTGGCAGGGATCGGATTTGCTTTTGTAAATCTAAGACATTAAGTCTTGGGATACCATCAGGATCAAGGTACCCGCCATCGCCCCGAATTCGTTGATCGCCTCCCGAACAAAACGCCTTGTCACCCATCCCGGTAAATATTGCGACGCCGATTGCGGGATTATCTCGTACCCAGTTAAATGCATCAGACAACTCAAAAAGGGTTTGGGGCCGAAATGCATTACGTACCTCGGGCCGGTTAATCGTTATCTTCGCAATTCCCTGGTATTGCTCCAAGATGACATCGGTATAGTTCTTCACCACGTTCCACGAAATATAAGATTGCGTCATGAGTGTTCGTTCCTTTCGTCTAGAAGGTATCGATGTAAAAACGGGTCAACGGCATTGTGAAATGCCCGAGGCTGCTCTAGATGCACATTATGGCCCGCAGAGTCTATTGAAACGGTTGCTGCGTTGGACCACTCTCTGTGCATGGCGGCGGCAATTGAGCAAAATTTCACGTCAAGCGTTCCCGTTATTAAGAGGGTAGGTACCGTTATGGTCTCTAGTTTACCCCAAAAAGACTGCTGAGCCCCGGTTCCGGCCGCTTTAAGGCTTTGTGCTAATCCGCGGGGGTCTTGCCTTAACCGTCTGTGCCTAATCTGTTCTTGAATCGCAGGTGGCAAACGGATTTGACTGGAAAAAAGGGGAAGTGCTCCCCAAAATGAGACAAACCATTCGATTCCCCGCGCCAATATCAGATCAGCCAATTGGCCATCTTGCACTCGGCGCGACTCCCGCTGATCGGGATCGTGAATTCCCGGTGAGGTACTTTCCAATACCATGCAAGAAAGGGCATTTCTTGCATGGAGGCTCAAATGCAGCGCTACTCGCCCGCCGAATGAGTATCCGACTACCCCATATTGCTGGATATGCAATCCTGACATTAACGCCTTTAGGGCTGTTGCGGTAACGAATACCGACATATCGTCAGTGGCGATTGACCACGGACTTAGGCCGTGGCCGGGCAGATCAGGTGCGACGACAAAGTACCGGGTGGCCCAAAAGGTGGCAGAACATTCCCAGTCTGCGGCGCTTCCGAAAAAACCATGCAAAAGCAACAATGCCGGATTGTCTGGGGATCCCCACGTATAGTAGGCCAAAACCAGATTCCGGTAAGAAAAATTTTTAGGACTCGTCATGTGAAAGAACCTCCCTGATACGCTGTGCAGTTTCCACGTGCCACCGTCGGTTTTGTTCACGGGAAGGGACGACCCATTCCAAAATTCTAAGTCCTTGCATCAACTGCAAATCCTCTAGATAGCGCTTCAACTCGCCTCCACCAGTGGCTCGGCGAAATTCCGCACGGTACAGAGAAGCCACTTGGGACAGATCCAACTCCAGTGGAGTGCCAAAATATGTCTCGAACACATCGGGTGCTAATTGTTCGTACTGCGGCAGAAATGAGAAGATGCCGCCGCCATGATTGTTAACCACAATAATCAAGGCATTTAATCCGAACTTTAGTGCTGCAAGTAACCCGTTCATGTCGTGATAGAAAGCTAAGTCTCCAATGATAAGGAGCACGTCACCAAAATGGGATGACAGTCCCAGTGCCGTTGAGGTCACCCCATCAATGCCATTGGCCCCTCGATTGGCGAAAAATCGAAGATGGGGTGCTCCTGTCGGCAGATAAGTATCTAAGTCGCGTACCGGCATGCTGTTGCTTACCATGACCGGCAAGGGTCGAAGAAGATCGGCGGTAAGCCATTGGCCCAAGTTGCCACAAAGTTGGGGTTCGGCGTTCAATGGCCGTTGCCTTAGTATCTTGGGCAATGCTGCCGCCACCCGCTGATTCGCATCCTGCCATTGGGGTAGCCATTGGAGATCGCGATGGTAACTGCCTGGAGGCTCTAACAGTGCCGCTAGCGACTCAGAAATATCGCCACCGAGCACAACCAAGTCCTGGCTGTTGGGATCTAATCCTTGGGGAGAAGGTTCTAAAAGCAGGCCAGGCAACCCATAGATCAATCGATTCAACGATTTAGAAGTCGGGATAGAGCCTACCCGAAGTATCGCTTCCGGCGAAGGTACGCGACTGCTTTTCAACAGGAGATCGTAGGCACCAATAACACCATCAATGTGCCGTATGTTGGCGAGGATATCCGCGAAAACTGGCCAGCCCCAACGATTGGCCCATTCCATCAGTAGGCCCGCCTGTATTTCGTCGACTTCTGGGCCCACCACTACAATTCCCCGAGAAAACTGGCCTAAAAAGACCTTAGCATCCGACAGGGACCGTTGGGGCACCGTTAAGATTGGATGCGTAATTGGCGAAGGGCGAGCGGGAATTCCGGTCTGAGACCATTTGGGCAACAAAGGTTCGCGAAACGGAAAATTGAGGTGAACCGGCCCAGGCCGCGTATCACCTGCACATTGCAAAGCACGGGCAACTTGGGATCGTACGTATTGTATCACCTCGAACGTGGCCTCGGGACTGGGTAGATCCTTAAAGAACTTGACGTGGGAACCGTAGAGTTCAAACTGATCAATCGTTTGACTGGCACCAACGCCTCGAAGTTCTGGAGGGCGATCAGCAGTGAGAACCACTAACGGGAGGTGACTCAATGAAGCCTCCACCACAGCCGGCAACAAATTGGCGGCTGCAGTACCCGATGTTACCACCAGTACGACTGGCTGTTTCAAAGCCTTGGCCATGCCCAAGGCAAAGAATCCTGCCGATCTTTCATCGACAAGAACTTGGAGTTTGATCATGGAATGCCGATGTAAGGCCAGAGTCAGAGGGGTGGATCGCGAACCGGGGCAAATCACTGCGTGTGTGACACCGCCGGCCGCTAACTGTGCTACCACAGTATCCAGGTACCAGGCCAGAGGGTCGATATTTACAGGTGTTCCGAAACGTCCATTGCTTCTAACATCGACCGAAGTTTCCACTGTGACTCCTCCCATTCATCGTCCGGATTTGATTGGTCCATGATCCCGCATCCACCAAATAATGTGGCTTGCCGGCCTTCAATTAAAGCAGAACGCAATGCAACCAGTAACTGTCCTTGCCCCTTTAGGGACACATGTCCAATGATACCTGCATACCAACCGCGATCAAAAGGTTCATGTTGCGTAATCCAGTCGATGGCAGCCGTCGGCGGCAACCCCCCTACTGCTGGTGTAGGCTGAAGGGCTTGGGCCACGGACCAAAATGTCGATCCAGGGGGTAATGTTGCGGTAATGGGGGTGAATAGATGTTGCACTGTGGGCAGTTGCTTTATGATTGGCTGCCTGGGATATTGCACTGTGCAGCCTAAATTCTGCAAGATGTTTAAGATATGATGTTTGACGGCTTCGTGTTCTTCTCGATTTTTGACATGGTGCAGTAATGCCTGAGCATTTAAGAAATCCTCAGTAACCGTTTTGCCGCGTGGAGCGGACCCTGCCAGGGCCATGGTGGACACGAATGGATCCTGGGTTTCCAGAAGAATTTCTGGTGTGGCACCTAAAAAAGTACGCGATTGCAGTCGCAAGGCAAATGTTTTGGAAGATGGGTTTCTATTGGTTAATTGATGAAGTATGGGGCTGGTTTTCACATCGTCAGAAAAATTGGCAGTAACAGCTCGAGCTACCACTACCTTGCTTAACTGTTGACTTTTAATAGTATTGACAGCGTCTATAATAAGTTGGTTCCATTGATCACGGCTTGGTGTGCTAGAGTGATTTATCAACCGAGGCACAGCGTTTGAAACGGGGTGGGGCGTTGAAATCTTGTCAAGCAACTCTTGATAGTAATTGATCACTGGATTAAGGGGTAGATTTCCATCGATTTCGGCTACCAATCGTGCGCGAATTCCGTTGGGCGATGATTGCAGCATGATAGCCGGCAAGGTCCAAGCCATGCGGGGAAATGCACCCCATGGTTGAGTTTGACCCATGTCATCAAGAGAAAAGGCCACCCCGCCGCCAACCTGCAAATCTGATGGCAGACTTTGTTCCGATATTAGGTGGTCCCAGTCCGATTTCCAGTCGGTCCACGCGTGAGGTCCATGGTAAGTCCAACGACGCGCTATGCCCACCCCAACGGACTGAGTTCCTTGGTTTGAAAATACCCAGATATCCTCAAATTCGTCCACGAGCGACAAAATGTCAATCCATGGCAGGTCTAAGGCCGCGGTTACCCAGGCGCATTGTCCCTGGCGCCGCGCCATCCGCCAGGTATCATAGAAACGGTCCGCAATTTTTGTTCGATAAAACTCCACTGAATGCGTGTTCATATTGCTATGATAGGATTCCTTTTCGAAGAAATCAATGGTCAGAAGTGGTTCAACCTCTAGTCATTCCCTAAAGATCCCCCTTCACTCTATTGACTTAGATCACTGCACAGGAAGTAGCGCACGCACTTTGATGGGGTCCCCTTTGGGATCTTGCCAAGTTGCGACAAATTGCCAGGTGCCAGCCATACAAAACGATGGGGTTGCCAGATAGGCTGTATTGCCAACTTTCCGAAACGAACCGGCTTCACAGTGCGGCATTGCCATATCCAACATGCCCCATTGCCACCGGATTACCTTTCCTGGAGTGGTAGTGCCAGTTATTCGAACGTGCACGGTACTTTTGGTCAGCATCATAGGGTAAGGACTGACCGAGACCTGAGAGATCCCCAGTTTTTACCATTGGAGAAGCTGGAAAGTCCGTGGTTCCTCAATTTTTGCCTTTCATTTCTCGCCGAGGTCGCGGCGAAACGCCGCGGAGCCATAAATGATACAGGTCTCGT
>JAJZZP010000001.1 GCA_021797515.1 Bacillota bacterium
GGCGTGGATTCCACAGGAATTCAGCGCCGTCACTTCGACGGGAAATTTAAGCAGAACGTATCACCTACACGGAGCACATCGCGGGCGGAAACGGTGCGAGACAAGGGGGTACCTGAATAGTTACCATGATGAAGCCGATCATGTTGTTGGCAGGATTGCTGGGCACTATAACCCTTGCGGGATGCAGGGTATCTGGCCAGTCCTCGACATCTTCTCTATCCACGTCATTTGCTCAGCGGAGCTCCTCTTCTCCATCAACCTCGGGCTCTTTATTCGTTGCCACCGAACAACCCCATATGGTCGGGCAAGTTAGCCAGACCGTGCCGCCAATTGGCTCCATCGACTTTGTGGCTACAAACGCCGCCTTTGAGATTTCGTCCGATGGTCGGAAACTAATGTTTTCTTCTGATGGGGGCAGTACCTGGACTTTTGTGCACCGCTTCCCTCAGCCTATCAACCAGTTGGATATGGTCACCAATCAGATCGGATGGGAGGTGGCGAACCAGTGTGGGAATAACGGCTGTACGAAAGGTATAGTGGCACGGACTGAGGATGGTGGACGCACTTGGGTAACGGTTTACACGCTACCCGAATCGACAGGCCCAATTGATTTTATTAGTCCAGATCAGGGTTGGCTGTTTGCTGGTCAACCCGGGAGTCGGCAACTGCTGCATACAACCGATGGGGGCAAAACTTGGACCAAAATGGCTTCCCCTACTCAATTCGGTAAGTTTATCTCCGGCACCATGTGTTTCATCACACCCAAAACCGGATGGCTTTTGACAGGTGGGGTGATGACCGGAGGTTATCAAGGTAAAGCGCTTTATATCACCCATAACGGAGGTCAAAGCCGGACGCCACTGGCCCTCTCTTTGGGTGCACTCGGCGAGTTTCCGTCCCATCAGGGCTCTGTTCCCCAGAGCTTGCCTTTGGCTGGTTACGTCAGTCTCTTTCATTTTGTCAACGGGCAGGTCGGATGGGCCTATTTCTCCCGGGGTGACGCTTTCCAAACGGTCGACGGCGGCCATACCTGGCGTCCGGTTTGGACCAAACAATTTCCCCCTCAGGCTACCAACCTCACATCATTCGGGTTTGACACCGCACACAATGGATGGGTCGTTAGTCAAGACCCCAATGCATTGTGGACGACTGCCGACCGGGGGCAATCTTGGAAACAAGTCAGTGGTGCGATGCCAGTGCCTAGTCGAGAGATCCAGTTTCTAACGAACCGAAAGGGAATTGGCAGTGATGCCTACGGGGTGATGGTGACAAATGACGGGGGCTATTCGTGGACCCGGTTAAACGGAACTCCGGGAACTGTAAGTTTAAACAGGGTGGGGCTGGGCCAGTACTGGGCTGTCGGCAGCCGTTACCACTTGTATTTTAGCGCAGACGGGGGGCATATCTGGGAAAAACGCAATCTACCCAACAACTTTTACGTGACCCAGGCAGCTTTTTGGTCCATCCATAGCGGGTTGGTTACTGGTCCGAGTCGGGCGCAATTGGCGGTGGTATACCATACGTCCAACGGTGGGGCGACATGGGTCAAGATGCATTGGCCGTTTCTTCCGCATTTCGTGACCGCACCCAATGAGCAGGATTGGTGGGCAATAAGTTATACCCACAATATTAGTAGACCATATCTATACCATACCCAAGATGGAGGAGTTCACTGGAAGCGATATCAAGTATCTAGCTGGAATAGCGACACTTATCTGCTTGGTATCAACTTTGTCACCCCTCGGATTTGGTTATATATTGGGGAATCCAACGTTGTTGATAACCCGAGATGGGGGAAGACGTTGGACAGCACTTAAATTTCCCTCAACACTTAACCCAACCGCCGTGTCCTTTGTCAATCCCGCTACGGGTTGGCTGACGACAGGGAACAATGTCTTGTATCGGACAACGAACGGAGGAATCACTTGGCAGCCAATGGTCAATTAGACAAAAATTCTGGGTGAATGTCTCAAACAAGACCGCCGACGATGATACTCACCGCCATTGATTTTGGTCCCAGTTCATTCTCAGTGAACAACCTCGAACTGATGTGCCCCCATGGATGCCCTATCTCGACGATCTCGTCATGGCCTGCGGGATTTTCATGCGGTACAGTGCAATCGCCGTCGCATTCAGGTGGAGAATCGCCACTCGTTGACCATCTGGGTACGGCGTATGAGGACTATAAACGGTAGACGCATCGGGTGTTTCCAGGGATCTGGCAATCAGTCCTATCGGGAGTCGGTCAAACGCGTCTTACCGACCACCAAACCGTTGCTTTCAAACCTAATCTACATCTCGTATAAGATCAACCGTTTTCTGAAATGGGATTGATGATCTGCCCCTAGTACACGATGGCGTGAATGCCTCATCACCCCAGCGATCACACTTTAAGCAATTTCCCGTGGACGTCCTCCCCATAGCAAAGCTTAATTAGAGCTAAAGCTAGGGACTTCCACCCAAAAGACCTGTGTTCTGCGAAAGCATTGAACCTTCGCAGAATGACCACTGACCCCATGAATAAATTCAGGGGTCTGCCGTAAACCGTGCCTTTTCGATCAAAGGTCCATCGGAAAGGGTTGGCTAAATGTTCATGATAGTACTCGATAAATCGGCGAATGCGCTCTTCCAGCGCGGCAATGGACGCGAAGCTGGCCCACTTGTTGAGTAACCGACGTACCAGGATACTAAACCCACATTCGATCTGGTTCAACCAGGAGCAGTGCTTCGGTGTATCCAGAAATCGGACGCGATGGAGCGTATTCTCTAAAAACCTTTTCCGGGTGGCCTGACTCCAGAGAATGCCCGACTGGCCCTTTTCCCCCAGTTCTTCTGCCGAGATGTCGAGATGGTCGTGGTCAATCACGAAGCACCCCAGCGCTTTGGATTGATGCGTGTTGAGATTATCGAGGATAAAAACATGTGGGTCTTCGGGATGACGGGTCACCACAGCGGCAATGTGCTGAGCAAAGTCGTCTTCCAGCCGGGGCGCATCCTGCAACACGAATATCAGGTATCGGGGGACGGCCCATGGTTTATGGTTTTGGGGCTCCGTCAATTCGGGTGCTCCCCGCGCCCACCGGTTGCGCCATTGTTTCACCGTGTTCCGATTCCACCCGGTTTCTCGGGCAATGGCTTGATTGCCGAAGCCCTCCGCCGCAAGCACAATGATGGTCGCACGGTGTTTCAAATGCTCAGCTGTATGGGTGCCTTTCGCCAAAGATTTCAGGATTTGCTGTGCTTTCGGACTCAGACCAATGCTCGCTGCTTCCCGCCATATCACGAAACCATCCACCCTTACTCGACGCCAGAAATTTTGCACCCTAGCACAAAACAAAAAGCCGAGTCCCATCAGCAAACTTTTGTTTTACATAGTGATTACGCATTAACGGCATCGTGTACTAGGCATCTCATCTAGGCATGCCAATCTTGCAGTTCCCGAACCATTCGTTCCAAGTAACGCACATGACGCTCACGGCGATTGCGCATCCAGTTGATCCCCGATTCCCCCAAAGGAATAGCCACCACATCGGCCAGTTCCCTTCGCGTATGTATTTGTGGCGCCGATTCCCACGACTGTTGAATTAAGTCTTTGAGTTCTACTGACGTCAACCGCGAAAAATATCCTACAGCAACCGCCACGGAGCCATTGCCGTCCACGGTACATCCCAACACTTGAGGGTCTCGATTCAACCAAAGGGTCTCGGGGCTCAATCCCGTTTCTTCCTTCAATTCCTGGTTTGTGGAGCGAATCGGATTAAACACCCCATGGGTCACATCCTGAAAGATTGGAGAACCGCCAATGGATTGAATCCATCCCGGTCTCGCGGTATCTGGGCCCATCACACCCGCCATTAAAAATCGATCGTGACTCATCACCAGAGCGGCCGCAAATAGCACCCGAACCCGATAGGGGTGGGAACTAGACAATTGGAGTCGGCTATAAAGATAATGAGCATAATCTGTAAACTTGGCATGTATGATCCACTGCAATCCAGAAAAGGTCATCGTCTCTACAGAAAGCACTGGTCCCCTAAAGTAATGCGGTTGGCGTACCAAAATGGAGTCCCAATGAGCATCGACAGTGGCTTTCAATTCTGGTGGCAAGGTCACCAGTTTAGCAGACACAAGAATTTGAAGTTCAGGGTCACGGATCCAAGAAACTGGCATCAAGTCCATGGTTCGATCACCAGCCCTCCAATGAGTGGCATGCCGACGATGGCATTGAACACAATGGATTCGCTATGTAACCCGAGAAACGCGGAGGATCCCGTGGGCAATTGATTAATCATCGATAAAATGTAGCGCGCCCATGGCATTGGGAGCCAAGATAATCCGGCGGTTCCCAAAATCCACCGTAAAGAACCTTTGTCTCGTCGTTTCACTCTCATGAGGCTTCCCATCAACGCCACTGTACCGGCGATAATACCCACAACATAAAATAAGCAGGGAATATCACTCACAAAAAACGTGCTGTTACGGACGTCGGCACCGTAACAAAAATCAACTGGATTACCATTGAAGAGAAAAAACCAAGAATGCCCAGCCAAATTCCGGTGCCCATTCGCCACAAAAGTCTCCCTATCGCTGCCATGTACCCTCTCCTAAGTCAGCTGGTTAATGAATCTCTTCACAAGAACGGCATACCCCGCGTACCAACACATCAATCTCGCGGACGACTGCAATCGGGTCGCCATTCGGTGGCTCTAGTAGAGGTTGATATGACGGTGATAAATCATAAAGATGTCCGCACTGGTCACAGATAAAATGATGATGGGGTGCTAAGCGTAATCCGTATAGATCCCCCCCGGACTCGGCGGGAATATGCTCCAACAGACGAGCGTCAATCAAATCGTGCAATGCCTTATAGACAGTACCGCGCGCTATTTCCGGAAAGGCTTGCTGAATGTGATTCCATAGTCCATCCGCCGTTTGATGATCACCCTCATTAAACAAAAAGTACTGCAACACAGCCCTGCGTTGCGGCGTCACGCGCAGGCGCCGTTCCCGTAATATCCCTTCTGCTGTCATGTGTTTCGCCCCTTGCCTGATATCATGCGAATTATATCACAAACTTTTCAGCTAAATCGGTACGGGAGATGGGGCGGGGGCCGCACCCCGCCCTTTAAGATTAGGATACCTCCTCCCCTATGTCTATATCTTGCCGCGAAGTTCTAAGTTTGGTAGGTATCGGCCGACGTTGCCGCCATGTCATGTGAAGTGGTAAACGGTGAAACCGTCCGCTTAAGGGCCGGGTCCACCATCATTCGAGCAAACGGCACTCATCACACCGTTTTGGCTCGCCTCCACTGAGCTCCTCTAATTGCTCTTTTCTTTTCGTGATAATTGGGATACTATGAAACACTGTAATCCTGACCTGAAGGGAGCACAAAACATGCCGGACACGGTTCGCCTAGTGGAGTTTACGCACGGAGAGTCTTTGAGCCTGTCTCCGGTACTCCCAGAGGTGGTAGCGCGGACTACTGCACTGCGAAACCAATGGGCCGTGATTGTCAGACGTCAAGACCCCTACGTCTTATTGGGTCCTAAAGATCAGCGACTGCCTCATCTCCAAGAGGCCGTAGCTTGGCTACGATCTTTGGGATATCCAGTGTTTGTGCGCATTGGTGGCGGATCGGCGGTGCTCATAGACCATACCTGCTTAAGTTTTGGCGTGGCTCGGCCATGCCGAGATCTCACTACATGGGAGAAAAACTTTAGGGAACTGTGTCAGGGTACCCTTTCGGGATTGGCACTCTTGGGCATTAATGCCCAGTTTGGTCGAGCCGAAGGTTCATATTGTGAGGGTCCTTTTGACCTGGTCTATGATACTCAGAAGATAGCGGGTATTGCTCAGGCCATTCGTGGAGGCTTTGCGTTGGTGTCCGGAATGTTGATGGTTCAACAGGACCCCCAGCATACCACCATGGTACTGCAAGAATTTTACCAACGAGCCGGCTCAGATCTCAAGCTCAATCCACACGCCGTCACCGCGCTAACACGACTACCGGGGCAATCGCATTTAACGGTGGATTCGGTGCATGATGCACTAGTGCAAGGGCATGGCTCTATACTACCCTTAAAACCTGAACCGTTGACGGAAGAGGAATGGAGACTCGCTAGACAACTGTATCGGGAACGTCAAGTCGGCGATAACCCTATTGAGGAGGCACAATATGCAGGCCATCATTGAAACAGATAAAGGCACCATGACTCTAGACCTCTATCCCAACGAAACACCCGGAACTGTTGCCAATTTTGCCAAATTGGCTCGGTCGGGATTTTACGACGGACTAACTTTCCATCGCGTCATCCCCAACTTTGTAATCCAGGGTGGCGATCCCCGCGGAGACGGTACCGGAGGACCAGGATATACCATAAAGTGCGAAACCGAAGGCAACCCACATAAGCATTTGCGCGGATCCATCTCCATGGCCCACGCTGGTAAAGATACAGGGGGCAGCCAGTTTTTCATTTGCCACAGTCCGCAAAAACATTTAGACGGAGTGCATACGGTGTTTGGGCAAGTGGTTGATGGTCTTGATGTAGTCGATGCCATTCGGCAGGGAGACCACATGATCCGGGTCACCATCGTCGACTAAAAAGTACGAGGGCCTATTCTCCCTCGTACTCTTTCCCTTTTTGCGACGTCAATGCCTTTAGACTTCCGGATGAGGATTGGCAGCTGTTAGCAAATACTTGCGCCACCACGCAGCATGGGTTCGGAGTCGGTGAATACGATGCCATGGCCTGCCTCCCCGGCTCATCCCGTGAGATTCGCCGGGATAAATGACCATGCGCACCGGGCGCCCTAGGTATTTCAGTGCACTATACAATTGCTCACCCTGCTCAATCGGTAGCCGCTGATCCTCGGACTGATGTTCAATAAGCAAAGGGGTTTTGATATTGGAGGCATATTTTAGCGGGGATTGCTCCCAATATGGTTTGGGTTCTTCCCACCACGGTTTGGTACCATATTGCGGAACCCGAAGCCATCCGAGATCGCTGGATCCCATGGCGCTAAATCGGTTAACAACCGAACGCATGGTAATTGCTGCCTGAAATCGTTGGGTATGCCCCAGTATCCAGTTCACCATAAACCCGCCATAGCTTCCTCCAGCCACTCCCAAGCGCGCGGCATCCAATTCGGGATCGTGGTTTAGGGCCGCGTCTAATGCTGCCATTACGTCAGAATAATCGCGATCACCCCATTTCCCCATAATTTGTGCACAAAAATCGCCCCCGTACCCTATCGAACCTCTGGGGTTGGAATAGACTACAGCATATCCCTGAGCAGTAAGCCAGTGAAATTCGAAATAATATCGCCATCCGTAAAGAGACATGGGCCCGCCATGGATCTCTAAAATTACCGGGTAGGGCCTAGAAACAGAGCTCGCACTCACTGGCTTAAGAATCCAAGTCTGCACCAAGGTTCCGTCTGAATTCTTCGCCCAAATCTCTACAGGCTTTGGAACACTGGCATCGTTCCACGGTAATGGTGCCCACTCAATATTCAAATGAAAATCGTCTTCTACGCCCGCCAATCCCGAGGGGTGCGTCGGATCTGCCATTCCTAATAACCAGCGGCCGCCAGCGTAATCAAAACCATAAATCACATGCTGGCCAGAAGTCCTAGGTATACCACCAGAACCGTCCACGGCAAATTGCCATAGTTGCTCTGTACCCTCGGAAGTAACGAGTGACCACACAACACGCCCATCGTCGGAAAAAACTGGGCGGGTAGGTCCTGCAACCGGAACATCTGTACCGGGACCATCCCCAATCGGGCGATCCACTCCTTTTGATAATGGTCTGCTCACACCACCGGAGAGATACCACAATTCGCTCTGCCCGTAACCAAAGTCCTCAGGCTTGTTTACTACCAACGCAATTCCCGCCTGGTTGGGGCTAACCCGATAATCCTCTATTTGCCAATGCCAGTCCGTCAAACGATGGTGCAAACCGGAACTCTCTTGGTAGAACCATAAATCCCGTTCCTCGGGATGTTGTCCAAGAACCTCGGGATTGGTACGAAGGTAATATAATCTGTCGCCGTCTGAACTATATTGAGGGGTGCCGTAGGACAACGTGCCCCCAGACAAAACCTCTAGCCAATTCGACGACATATCCAATGTCAGCAGTTGGTCCAACTCCGGCCCAAAAATTCCGGTTCCATCCAATTTATAGTACTGTCGATCCAGGACCCGCACATCACGATTAAACTTGACATAAAACTCCTCGCTAGACGAGTCGGTTTCAACTTCAATCAATCCATGGTTAAGCGGCGCAATTAAAGCCACCTTATAATCTTGGGGGTGCCAAGCGAAATCCTTTATGCCATAGACTAACTGGGTCATTTGTTGTGCTTCTCCGCCGTTGGTTGACATCACCCACAATTGGCGTTGCCCGGCTTTGGATGGCCGAAGAAATCCCAGCCACCGACCATCGGGAGATACCTGCGGATGGACATCTTTAGACCCCGCGGTAAAACGCCCGCGAGATACCCACCCATCATGCCATTCCCAATGGGCAATGTGGGAACAACCTTGATTGGCTTTTTCATCGAATTCCGATTCCACGACAAAAGCATGATCACCTGACGGATTCAGGCTGAAATCACCCCAAGTCCTGAACTCCAACAAATCCCGTGCGTCCATAGCTATCCTCCCTTTATTAACCAAGAAACCCCGGAGGCTCATCAGGGCTCTCCGGGGCAATAACGGGATACTACTCGCGTGCAGTGATCCATTCAATCACGTCGTCTGGCGTCACCGGTAGCCGATCCACCATCACATGAAATGGGGCCAAGGCATCGGACACTGCTCCGACCAACGCCGTCGGCGCTCCAATCAGGGACCCTTCCCCCATCCCTTTAATACCTCCCTCTCCAGCAGACGGTGTCACCAAATGCTTTATCGTTATCCGCGGAACATCGGTCGCCTCCGGCAATAAGTAGTCCGAAAGGGAAGTGGTCATTAATTGTCCGTCATCTCCGTACCGCAAGGATTCCAAAAAAGCACTGCCTATACCCTGTGCTACGCCCCCGTGGATCTGTCCCTCGACAATAAGCGGATTTATCAGTCGGCCACAGTCATTTACTACAACATAGTTCAATACCTGGACCAAACCAGTGAGAGGATCCACTTCGACTTCCGCTATATGGGTACCATTGGAAAAACTCACCGATTGCTCGGGTCGATACCGCGCCAGCAATTCTAGTCCAATCGGCATTCCGGGCGGAATGCGTTTAACGTGCGTATAGGCTATTTCTGCTAATTGCCGAATCGTCATAGCCCGGTCTGGTACCCCCGCAACCCAAGCTTGGCCGTGACCCAATTCGATATCCTCTTCCGCGGCTTCCAGTTGATGTGCCGCCAGTTTCACCAATCGTTGCCGCATCTCACGGCCCGCTACTAGCGCAGCCCCGCCACCGATAGGCCCCGAGCGGCTGCCCCCAGTCCCTCCCCCAAAGGGAGCACTATCGGTATCCCCGTGCAAAATCACAATGTCTTCCAGGTTGACACCGACTTGATCAGCTATTAGTTGAGCCATGGTAGTTTCGTGTCCCTGTCCGGTCGGCCCCAATCCCATGGCAGCCGTCACTTTTCCGGTAGGCTCAACACGAATAAAGACCGATTCGTAGCCTATTGATCCCGCTTCCGACGATGCCATCGCGGTGGGTTCCACAAACACCGAAATTCCGATACCCCGGTACTTTCCTTGTTCCCGCAATGCCGACTGCCGAGCTCGGAAATCTTTATAACCAACTAAGCGCAAGGCCTCTTCCATCGACTCCCCGTAGGACCCAGCGTCATAAATCATGCCGGCAGCATTGCGAAACGGAAATTGATCCGGCCTAATCATGTTAACCCGGCGAACTTCGACCGGGTCCCGGCCCAAAGAGCGTGCTACACGATCTACAATACCTTCCTGGACAAACGACGCGATCGGGCCCCAGACGCCACGGTAGGCCCCGAGCGGCGTCTTGTTAGAGTACGTGCAATCGATTACGGTCTCGATATAGGGAATTTGGTAGGGGCCAGGCAGGACTCGCGAAGCTAAGGAGGTTTCCCCTACGGCCCCGGAAAAGGGATAGGCTGGATAGGCTCCGCCATCGGCCATGAGATGGTCGCGGATAGCAACAATTCGCCCATTTTCCTGGTAGGCTACCTCCACTTCATGAATGTCGTCACGTGCGTGCACATCTGTCAATAGGGATTCAGTGCGGTCCGACACCCACTTTACTGGTTTTCCCAGATGCCGAGCAGCCCATACCACGACTACATCTTCAGGGTAGGTGTTGGCTTTCATGCCAAACCCTCCACCGACTTCGGGCACGATGACCCGAATTTGATTCTCGGCCCAACCCAAAAGCTCCGCCAGATCCCCACGAATGCGATGTGGTGATTGTGTAGATGCGTAGACCGTCATACGGCCCGAAGCCGGATCCGGCATAGCCGCCGTACCGCGGGGCTCCATGGTCACCGCCGTTTGCCGTGTGGTGCGAAAGGTCGCTGTCAGGTGACGAGTCGCCTGAGAAAAGGCTTCAGAAAACCCTTGAGTTGTATATTCTTTGTGATAGAAAACATTACCAGCATGGGCATGCACCCTGCGGGGCAATTCGGCAATGGATTGCACCATATCCAGCACAGGTTCCATCGGCTCATAATGCACCACCGCTAGTTCTGCCGCATCCTCTGCCTGGTAACGGTCTTCGGCCACAACAGCCACCACTGGTTCCCCCACATAACGCACCTCATTGTGGGCCAGTACCGGTTGCCCCACTTGGTAGCTGTCTTTTTGCCACAAAAGTATCGGGCAGTCCTCAAATGTCAGTACAGCACGCACTCCCGGAGCCGACTTCACTGCAGTTAAATCCATACCCATAATCCGGGCTGCCGGATAAGGAGACCGAACAAATGCGACCTCTAACATTCCCGGCAGGTCAATGTCGTCTAAATATCGCGCCTGTCCCGTCAACAGTCGGGGATCTTCAACCCGTTTGACGCGCGCTCCCATAAATTGGGGGCGCATGGCCTGTTCCGTCATCGCGCGTCCTCCTTTGTGTCACCTGCGACCGCCAAAATGGCGTCAACGATAAATTGATATCCTGTGCATCGGCAAACATTTCCCGAGAGTGCTTCACGCACTTGCCGTTCATTGGGGTGAGGTTCAAGTCGTAACAACGCGGTCGCCGTCAGCAGCATCCCCGGTGTGCAATACCCGCACTGAAGTGCGTGATGCTCGCTAAATGCCTCTTGTAACGGGGTAAGGTTTTCGTCTCGTGTTAACCCCTCCACCGTGGTAATCTGCTGTCCTTCAACCTGAATTGCAAAAGTAAGGCAACTACGCTCCGGTTTACCGTCGATTAACACGGTGCATGCGCCGCAGGCCCCTTGTTCGCACCCGACATGAGTACCCACCAATCCTAGCTGGTGCCGCAACACGTCTGACAGGAGCCAACGTGGCTCCACCTCAATGTCAAAGGTTTCCCCATTAACTGTCAGTTTCAAGGGTACTCTGCTGTTCATAGTGGTTGATTCCCTCCTGCTTCTTCCGATAAATATCTGGCGCCATCAAACCTGCTATGCTGCCATGCACGTTCCGCCATTTGGACAGCTAGGTGAAGGCGAGGTTTGCTGTCGTCGGCAATGGCCAATGTTTCGAGTGCCTGTTGCCAAGCCTCCCGGCGCGTTTCCATGTTGTCCGGCAGTAACGTGGGCACTCTTACCGGTTTATCGGCAACTCCGAACCAGGTCACGAATCCTTCACCGTTGCCTGCATCTTCCACATAAGCGCCAGCCAAAGCGAAATCCCCGCGCCGGCGAGCCATTTCGGCAAAACCTATCCGAAATTTGGGATAAGGGATGCGGACTGCCACTATCAACTCATCAGGTTGAACGACAGTCGAGTAATAACCCAGGAAAAATTCTGAGGCGGGTACCATATGTATCCCTTGGGGTCCCTCGACATCAATTTCGGCTTGGAGTGTCACAGTCGCTGCCGACCACTCCGAAGCGGGATCGGCATGCGCAAGGCTTCCTCCTATAGTGCCTCGATTGCGAATCGCCCAATGTCCGATGTGTTTAGCAGCAACCGTAAGCACGGGAAAATGCTTTTGGATTTCAGCGTGGTCCGCGATTTGCTGATGCCTCACCAGGGACCCAATGCGAAGATAGGCACCGTCCCACCCCACATGTTGTAAAGCTTTTACCCCATTGACATCCACCAACAAACTCGGCCGCGTCAATCGGAAATTCATCAACGGAACCAGGCTTTGCCCCCCTGCAATAATCTTTGCGTCAGGGGTTTCGCGGAGCAACTTTACCGCCTCTGCGACGGTCGTCACTCGCCGATATTCAAATGCAGCGGGCTTCATATAAGCCTCCTTCTCCGTTTTCTGCTTGTCATTGTAATCTTTCCTTCAGACGCATTAAAGCCATGGCATCTTCCCCAGGAAACATCGCGTCGACATATCTTAATGCCACCTTAAGGGCCCGAGTCTTTGGTTCAAATCCCGGCGTGGCCATCAAAGGGTGAATCCAAAACAACCGCCGGATGCGCTGGCGTAATCTAACCATCGCCTGACCTAAAATTTCCGGAGAACCCACATCCCATCCATCGGAAACCACGATAACGGTAGTGCTTGAGGAAAGCCACCGGTCTCCCCAATCTGTGAGGAATAGCAACAAATTTTCCCCAATGCTGGTGCCGGTCCCAAACACATCCAACCGCTTAGCCAAGATGCCTGCCACTTGGAAAAACGGCAAGGACATCTGATCCGTAAAGTCGTTGATCCGAGTGCCGAAAGCGAAAACTCCGGCTCCACGCACACTGGCCCATTGGTAGACCCACGGGAGATATAATGGAATATAAGGTTCCATAGAGCCTGAAACATCCCATAAAATCACTACGCGTCCCGGTTGGCGCCAAACCGGCCGCCACTCCAAAGGCCAGCCAGTCTGGCCGCGATGCGTCCACCCACGAATAGTCTTACTCCAGGCAATCCCACGATGCCCCTTTTTTAGCATGGCAATGCGGCTAGCTCGATCCCCGGTTCCGCCCCCGACCGCGTTAAAACACCATGATGGCACTGATCGGGGCCAGCGTCCACTCTCAGTCATTCCGTCTAGGGTCCAAGAGGCCTTTTGGCCACGATACTGGTCCCCATCGGCATTGTTATCGGGCCAGGGTTCAGACACCAAGGCGGATTCCTCGGAATCTTGGTTATTCGGAGGCGAAGACACCGTCTCCGCCTGACTGGTACCTAGTCAACCTGCTACCAATTCATCAATGCGTGAGCGTACAGAGCTCATGTCCAAAGTGTCTTTAATCACACAGCCTAGTGTCGCCAAAACCCACTCTCGTGACCAACCCGGGTGCCCCATCACCTGCTGGGATAACGCCCAATCAATGGTCTCAGCTAGCCCCGGCGGTTTAATCAACTGCCACGATCGCAGACAGTGAATACCGGCGACAATACGCGTCAGCACAGCATGTGGCACAGCATCTGCATACAGAGCGGCAATCTCTAGTTCGCGGTCGGCGCGGGGCCAATCCAAATACGCATAGAGACACCGTCGCCGCAAGGCATCACTAAGGGAACGCGTCCGGTTAGAAGTCAAAATCGTGACGGGCATGGACTGGGCTCGCACAGTATTCCACTCTGGAATGGTAATTTGATGATCGGCCAAGTATTCCAGCAACAATGCTTCGAAACCTTCGTCCGCCCGATCGATTTCATCCACCAGCAGCACAGCGCCGGAACTTCTCAAGGCCTTTAGCAACGGTCGTTCCAATAGGAAGTCGGGGCCAAATGGATTGACGTCCGCATGCTGGGCAATGGCAGTCAATTGACGTTGATAGTTCCAATCATATAAAGCCTGAGAGGCGTCTAGTCCCTCGTAGCAGGATAGACGAATCAACTCTCGCCGCATTGCCTTGGCCAATGCATAAGCCAGTTGAGTTTTTCCGCTTCCCGCAGGACCTTCCACCAACAAGGGACGTCCTAACGTAATCGCCAGATTAATCATGGTGGCCAAAGAATCTTCAACTAGATAACGTTGGCGACACAGTGCAGAGGTCCAATCGCTTATAGTCAACATTTACCCCTCATAATTGGTTCAAATTCGAGCGATCCCAAAGACCTCTCAATTCCAGTGTACCAGACCCGCAAATCGGTACCAACCCGCCTATACCAAGAGCCGAGCAAAAAAGTAGGGGGAATGACGTCCTTACTGGGTTCGGGCTAAGGTTCCACCGATTTAGCCAACAATGCGGCATAAGCTTGTGCCCCAGTTGGGTTAAGGTGAACGCCATCAGGCCAGAAGTAATTGTTGTGATTGGCACTGGCAGCGTACCAGTTTACCAGTGTCGTATGCGGAAACGTTCGTGCTACTTCTGCCAAAGTCGAATTCACCTCGTTTTGCCATGGTCTAGGCACTCGCGTAGTGACTAGAACGATTTGTTGGACCGGACCTAATGAATTGAGCAACGATGCCATTTGCGCCTCGGTAAACGGTCCATTAGTTCCCAACTCGATGATTACCCGGCGTCCCAGTTCTCCCTCTCTCTTTAATGCCGCAATTACTGCGGGTGCCTGGTACAATTGGCGACCTACCTTGGCGCTAATCACTATACCAGGCAGCAACTTCGATAAATAAGGTGCCGCATCAATCATCACCGAGTCTCCAATCGCTGTGACGCCGAGCCCGCTTTGAGGTGCAGTGGTGATTGGCTGGGCGTTGGAGGTCGGTTGAGAAATCCGGACGTCCTCTTTAGAAGTAGGTGCAACTTCTGTGGGAGTCGTCACCGAATGGATTCGCGTATGAAGAAGCGGAACCGACAATGTTTGAGTTATTATTGTAGTAGAACCGAGAGGGACAGCCGAAGTTCCATCCAAACGGACGGGTGTCCATCCCGACAATCCCACCACCGAAATACCGACAAGTGCGAGGGCTACTGCCCCTGTCGTGATCCGAAACCAGGCGACTCGAAGATTTCGCAAATCAACCCGCAGCGAACGCAATCGCCCCCGACGGATCGGCTCTTCCAGGTAACGCCATGACAGCGCTGCCACCCCGATACTGGCGGCAACCTGCACACTGGCGCGGCCAAAATTTATCCCCCCGGTATTTACCGTGGGATTGGTGAGTACGATGATGGGATAATGCCAAAGATAAATGCCATAAGAACGTACACCGACCCAACGCAAGGGCTTGAAGGCCAATATCTTGCTCAACTGAGTGGCGGGGTGAACCAGTGCCGCCACAACAGCCACAACGGCCAAAGACAGCAAGACTAACCCGCCGCGATATAAGAAAGTC
Source organism: Bacillota bacterium (assembly GCA_021797515.1). Taxonomy (GTDB): domain Bacteria; phylum Bacillota; class Sulfobacillia; order Sulfobacillales; family Sulfobacillaceae; genus Sulfobacillus_C. The sequence goes on from JAJZZP010000001.1 coordinate 15,327, forward strand.
TGGTATTGATTAGTCTGCCATACCATCAACACGATTGCCAAAACACCGATAGTGCCTATGCCGTCCAACATCTTTATCGTGGTCCGTGAAAAAGGCCGGGAGGCCATTTTTCTACTCGGCCACAATAAGGACAACCCAGCGCCCAAAAGCAATGCAAACGCCCGCGTGTCGGTGCCGTAATATACCCTGTTGGGGTTTAATCCCGGATGGTAAATCAAAGCCATGGCCACCGCCGATGTGGCCGCGGCGATTAAGACCGAAAGAACCAGCCAATTACGATTGCGCACATATTTCAATCCCAAAGCCAAGATCAGCGGCCAAATCAGATAAAACTGCTCTTCTACGGCCAGTGACCACAAATGCGTGAGCGGTGACGGCGGACCGTATTGGGCAAAATATGAGACGTGATGATAAATATACCACCAATTGCTCATGTAACCCAGGTTCCGCGAGTCAGGGAACGGAAAATCGTGGAATTTTTTTGGCCGTTAGCCCGATGGGTCCCAGATAAACCCCCGGTCAATCGGCACGCCTAGCGCATCTAAGAGGCGGCGCTGGTACGGTAGGACGGCGGTCCACTGATACCACAGCAGGCTCTCATTCGATTGCCGGCGGATGTCCAAATCGCGTAGGGCATCGAGAATGACGGTTTCGGACGGTCGTTTCACCCGACGATGGGGTAATTCGAGGGGCGGTTGATCCTGGAGCGCCGCGCGCACCAACGCCCGCATAAAGCGGGCGAATTGTAAGGCCAGAAGGAGGAGGTAGCCCAGGCCAGCCACCCGGGCTGGCTTCTCCAACCAAAACGCGCCGA